>NZ_JAUBVD010000023.1:52845-57570 GCF_036705675.1 Microcoleus sp. AT8-A3 | reverse complement strand
GGGTTGAAAACCCGCCACCATCGGGGCCCGCCAGGGGTTGAAACCCCGCCACCATCGGGGCCCGCCAGGGGTTGAAAACCCGCCACCATCGGGGCCCGCCAGGGGTTGAAACCCCGCCACCATCGGGGCCCGCCAGGGGTTGAAACCCCTGTCTCATAGCGAAAGTCCTCTGAAGAGGACTGAATATGAATCAATTTCGAGGTTTATGTTTAGTCGGTTTTAACCGACTTTCGCTATGAGACGGGGGTTTCAACCCCCGGCGGAATATCGGGGAAGCGAGTGAATTGACGATGGCACTTGCCCCTGATTTCTTCATACTTCGCACCTGCAACAACAAAAACATATGTCTACTCCTTCCTTTGAATACATTTTGCCGGTAATTCGGGGAATTCAAGCGGGCCGCGAATATTACGTGTCGATGTGTCCGGTGCGTTTTTTGCCGAAATTGTTTCCCTTTGAATCTGAAGATTTGCCGCCGTCTCTGCGGGCGAAACGCGCGCTTAACAAAGCTAGGATTCCCGAAATAGCTGAGTATTTTGTTAAGAATCCTACAAATTATACTTGTGGGGCTATTGCTGCTTCGATTGATGCGGATATTACTTTTGAAGCAGTGGGAAATGAGGCAGAAGAACGGAAAATCGGTCGCTTGCGAGTGCCGATGGATGCTAAGTTTACTATTAATGACGGACAGCATCGGCGGGCGGCTTTTGAGATGGCTTTGAGGGAAAATCCGCAGTTGGGATATGAGACGGTGGCGCTGATTTTGTTTCTCGATATTGGGTTGGAAAAATCGCAGCAGATGTTTGCTGATTTGAACAATTTTCAAGTTCCTTTGGAGTCGTCGCTAAGTCTACTTTACAACCACCGGGACGATCGCGCTTTTGTGGTGAAGGCGGTTGTTAAGCAGGTTGAGGTTTTCCGGTGTTTGACTGAGATGGAGAGGGGGAGTTTGAACGGGCGATCGCACAAATTGTTTACGCTGAGTGCGATCGATCGTGCTATCATGGCTTTGCTGTCTAATATTCACGGCAGCGAACAGGCAAAACCCTCTGGTTCTCGCACCAAAAAAGAACAGAAAGAGGAAGAACTTGCTCAAAAAATACAACGGGCGGTTAGTTATTGGAATGCGGTTTGCAGTTTTATTCCAGATTGGCAATTAGTTCTGCACAAGCAAGTTGCGGCGGGGGAAATGCGCCGGGATTGCGTGCACTGTCACAGTGTTGTGCTTGAGAGTTTGGGGGAAGTTGGGGCGGCTTTGCTGTCGGTTTTTCCTGAGAGTTGGGAGGAACGTTTGAGCCTTTTGCAGCAGGTTGATTGGTCGATTTATAATCCTGATTGGGAGAATGGGATTTTGTTTAAAGGGGGGATTTCTAAGTCGAGGGCGAGTGTTAGTTGGATGACGGATTATTTGAAAAAGCGGTTGGGTTTGGAAACCGCAGATGCACGCACATGAGGAGTGATAATATTGGTTAAATCCATTCTAGGTGGGCTTTTACTTTGCTGACTGCTACTTTTACACTACTGGCATTTGATGACATTTTGTAGGATTTATTATTGGTCGGGGTGGAGTTATACAAAACTACATTACCCTCCCAAAGATGGCTTTTTCTAGACCAATCCAATTGAGCTAGTTGCAAAACTTTTTCTGTTTCAAAATCTTGGTTATCTGTGTCGTAAGTACAGTAGAGCAACCGACCTAAAATTTCTAGTCCTACGCTTCTACCCAAAATACAGTAGTCTGTAAATTTATTTACATCTTCAATTGTCAATTCTTCCAGGCTTGTTTCACAGATATCTCTGGTCTGACTGCATTCGGAGAAAAATTTATTAAGAGTTCTAGCCAAAATATCTGATGATTCTGCAACATCATAATCCTTAAGTTCATCAACGGGATCGTCTGTAAACGCACAACTTACTGCTCTTGCTATGAAATTTGTTGTATATATTAACTTCTTTTTACTGTCGGGAGTAGATTTTATTTTATCTGTCTTTTTATAAAACATTGCAACTTTTTCAAGTAAGCTTTTCGTAATACCCACTCGACCTTCAAACTCACCAAATGATAAAAGTAAGGATTTATCAAGTTGTCTTGTCTGCGCCATATCTCGAAAATCAGCCTGACACTGGTTGAAGTCTTCCTCTAAAACCAGCGTGATCGGAAAATCATTATCACCGATTAAGTCGCCTCGATCGCTTTCAATTAACTCGTGAATAGCGCGCTTGCGATGCTGTCCATCAGTAATATCTAATTTAATGTTGCGAGGAATAACTACTAGACAAATCCCTCGACCTAATTCTATAATTTGAATATTTTTAGGAGCTACATTTGCGGTCAGTGTTCCTAAAATCCAGGGTAGATCCCTTTTGGCGCGTTTAAGAATATATTGTTTTACTTCTTCAGCATGACCCTTGACCTCTGGACGATTTTTACCAGAATCAGGATCGTTTCCAGTTGAAGGTTTTGCTTGGAGAAGGGTAGGTAAGTCATTGGCGGGGATATTTATTTGCACCATTTTCCGCTTCCCCTGCTGGAAAATTAGCCCTGGATAGCACTTCTCGCGGTGGTACTTGGCGAAGTAGGGAGCAAGTAACTCATCAATTCCTGGAACTCGATCGGACTGAGGAGGGTTATTATCAGACATATAAGGTAAGAAAATTTGTGTAGTGATATAATTTTACATCACAAACCCTATAAATGTAAACTGTCAGGGATGCTATTTATCGACAGCGGCAAACAACAAACAAAATTAACTTTTATCAAGCATGACATTATATCGTAAACTATTAATATTGGGAATAGGAGCTTTCAGATATGATTCAAACTCAGCAGATGTCATTATTGCCGGGTCGTAGCGTTACCGAATTAATAGAAGACATAGAATTGCTAACTGAGGAAGTCCAAGAGCTATATTGTCTTGACGATATCCCTTGGGTAATTGGATATAGTGGGGGAAAAGATTCGACGGCGGTAGTACAGCTAATTTGGAATGCAATTGCTAAACTTCCCCAGTCCAAACGGACTAAAAAAATTGATATTATTACCACTGACACTCTGGTAGAAAATCCGATCGTATCTGCATGGGTTCGGAAGTCTATTAAGCAAATGAATGCTGCTGCTATAGAGCAAGAAATGCCTATAGGTACTCATCTGCTACAACCAGAGTGGACAGAAACTTTTTGGGTAGGTTTGATTGGCAAAGGATACCCAGCACCCAGAGGTAAGTTTCGCTGGTGTACCGATCGCCTAAAAATATCTCCATCTAACCGTTTTATTCGTAATATTATCCGAAGTAGCGGTGAAACTATACTTGTCTTAGGGACTCGTAAAGCTGAAAGCACAAAGCGCGCTCATAGGATGAAAAAAATGGAAGCCCGACGGGTGCGGGAGCGCCTAAGCCCCAATATGAACTTACCGAACTCTCTGGTTTATAGCCCTATTGAAGACTGGCGTGATGATGAAGTTTGGCTTTATCTGATGCAGTGGGACAATCCTTGGGGATACAGCAACAAAGATTTGTTCGCTATGTACCGGGGTGCTAGTGCGGATAATGAATGTCCCCTAGTTGTCGATACTTCTACCCCTAGCTGTGGTAGTTCTCGTTTTGGGTGCTGGGTGTGTACAATGGTTAGTCAGGATAAATCGCTAACAGCGATGATTCAAAATGATGAAGAAAAAGAGTGGTTGCAACCTCTACTAGATTTCCGTGTGGAATTGGATGTTGAAGATAGTCGCGATCGACGTGACTTTAGGCGACGTAATGGCAATGTTCAACTCTATGAACGCAATTTAGAGGGTGAAAAATCTATTGAGCCTATTCCAGGCCCCTATAGTAAAGAAGCGCGTGATGATTTACTGAGGCGACTTCTTTCTGTTCAAACCGAAATTCGTTCTAAAGCACCAGAAGAAATGCGAGATATCACCTTAATTTCCCCGGAAGAGCTGAGCGAAATCCGGCGTATTTGGCTAGAAGAAAGACACGAATTTGACGACTCTTTACCCCGGATTTACGAAGAAGTCACGGGCGAACCTTTTGAAGATTCCCGTCCCGCCGCTGAAAGAAAACTCCTCGGTAGCGATGAATGGACTGCGATCGAAGAGATTTGCAGCGAGGACAAAATGCACCTCGAATTGATGGCAAAACTCCTTGATACAGAACGCCAATACTACACCAAGCCCCGCCGTACAGGCATTTACGCCGATTTGGACAAGTGCTTTGAAACCAGTTCGCGATCGAAGGAAGAAGCGATTGGCAACGCCCACTATCAACGCAATTTAAAAAAAGCGGTGGAAGATATTAAAGCAAATCCGACGGAAAACATTCGGCAATTCAAAGATGCGATCGCCCAAACCAACAGTTCCGCCAAAAACGAGACGGTTGATATTGCCAAACTTAAAGAAGAACTCGAAAGCAACAGCAATCAAAGCAGACAGCTATCTTGGGCGGATATTAAATTTTCACCGCCCAATTCAGGAGAGGAAAATAGCAAAGATTAGGTCAATAATGTCGATCGGGCGATCGGGCTTTGGGGCGATCGGGCTTTGGGGCGATCGGGCTTTGGGGCGATCGGGCTTTGGGGCGATCGGGCTTACCCACAAGTCCGCCGGGGATTGAAATCCCCGTCTAATAGCGAAAGTCGGTTAAAACCGACTGAAGAACCAAATCAAACGATCGCCGATTTCAGTCCTTTTGATCGCACTTTGGGGCGATCGGGCTTACCCACAAG
>NZ_JAUBVD010000023.1:0-52745 GCF_036705675.1 Microcoleus sp. AT8-A3 | reverse complement strand
CCCGCCGGGGATTGAAATCCCCGTCTAATAGCAAAAGTCGGTTAAAACCGACTGAAGAACCAAATCAAACGATCGCCGATTTCAGTCCTCTTTAAGAGGACTTTCGCTATGAGACAGGGATTTCAATCCCTGTCGGACTGTCGGATCGTGGGAATGGCCGATCGACCGCGATCGCACTCTCGACCCCGATTGTCCTCTGCAAGTCGATCGGGCTTACCCACAAGCCCGCCGGGGATTGAAATCCCCGTCTAATAGCAAAAGTCGGTTAAAACCGACTGAAGAACCAAATCAAACGATCGCCCATTTCAGTCCTCTTCAAGAGGACTTCAGCTATGAGACAGGGATTTCAATCCCTGTCGTACTGGGGGACTCTCGGATCGTCGGACTCGCCGATCGACCCCGATCGCACTCTCGGATTTGGTCACAAAATGATAAATTAACCTAAACAATTAGGAGGAAAAATCTTTATGGCAATGTGGCGGCTGTACTATCATTTAGTTTGGGCAACAAAAGAGCGACAGCCTCTCATATCTCCCGCAAAAGAAACCGAACTTTACTCTTATATCATCGGCAAAGCAGACACCCTCAATTGCATCCTTCATGCGATCGGCGGCACAGAAAATCACATCCACTTAATAGTTTCCATTCCTCCGACACAATCGATCGCTGAATTCGTTAAAAATATTAAAGGTAGCAGCAGCCGTTATCTCAATCAAACTTTGCAAAATCCCAATAAATTTTCATGGCAAGAAGGATACGGAGTATTTTCTTTAGGACAAAAACAACTAGACTCAGCAGTCGCTTATGTGATAAATCAAAAGGAACATCACTTGCAAAAAACCACCAATTCCCATTTAGAACAAATCACGGATCAAGACCATCCACCCACTCGGTGGCACCCGAATTCGGCAGAGAATTAATTGAAAAACATTGGCCGACTCTCAGACTCGCGGACTATGCAGCTATTCGGACTTTGGGGGCGATCGGGCTTACCCAAAGATCCTAGGAGTGATTGAAATCCCCGTCGAGAGAGCGAAAGTCGGTTAAAACCGACTAAAAACCCAGATTCAACAGTCACAAACTTCAGTCCTCTTCAGAGGACTTCAGCTATGAGACAGGGATTTCAATCCCTGTCGGACTGGGGACTCACAGATCGACCCCGATCGACCAATCGAGTCGATCGGGCTTACCCACAAGCCCGCCGGGGATTGAAATCCCCGTCTAATAGCGAAAGTCGGTTAAAACCGACTGTGGATGCCAAATCAAACGAGCCCGGACTTCAGTCCTCTTCAGAGGACTTCAGCTATGAGACAGGGATTTCAATCCCTGTCGTACTGGGGGACTCACAGATCGACCCCGAACTCTCGGACACGCCGATCGCACCCACCAACTTTCATCCCATCTCAACAACATCTACAATGCAATTCCTCGAACTCGTCCTCAAAAACTTCGGCCCCTATGCAGGCACCCAAACCATCAATCTCCGCCCCGAAAAAGACGGAAATCCCTGCCCAGTCATTTTATTTGGCGGCATGAATGGCGGCGGCAAAACCACCCTCATGGACGGCATTCGCCTCGCCCTCTACGGTGGCCGCGCCCAATGTTCTACCAGAGGCAATTTAAGCTACAGCGACTTTCTCAATCAATGCGTCAACCGCCACACCCCCCCATTAGAAGATACCCGCGTCGAACTAACATTTGAACAAGTCCAAGATGACAAATTAGCTCAATTTAAAATAGTTAGATACTGGAAAAAATTAGATATCAAAGACACCTTAAGCATTCTCATATACAGCGAGATTGTCAGCGATTGGTGGTCGGACAAAGCAATTACTAACACTTGGGACGAATACATCGAAACCCTTTTGCCAGTTGGAATATCCAACCTATTTCTGTTTGACGGCGAACAAGTAAAAGAACTCGCCGAACTCGAAACACCGCCAGATTTTGTCGTCGGGGCGATTAAATCTCTTTTAGGTTTAGAATTAGCAGAACGCCTCGCCGTCGATTTAGAAATATTAGCCGGCCGCAAGCGGAAAGAAATTGCTGGCAAAAAAGACTTGGCTGCTTTAGAGAAAATCGAACAAACTTTTAAGGAAATTACCGATGAAATAGACTTAGCTAAGCAAGAACAAGCTAGCTTTAAAAACGAATTAGATAAAGCTCAAAAAAATCAGAAACAAGCATCAGACAAATTTATTTATCAAGGCGGGAAAATTGCCGCCGATCGCAGTCAGCTAGACAGCAAGCTAAATGACTACCGAAATAAGGCCGAAAAAACCCGTCAAACCATGATGGAATTGGCATCAAATACGCTACCACTAGCCCTAATTTCGCCCTTGCTAAGCGAAGCAAAAACTCAAGCCGAAACAGAAGCCAGCCAGCAGCAAGCAAAGATTGCCCAAAATCTTATCAAACAAAGAAGCGATCGCCTTCTAAACTATATCGCGGAAATCTCGTTAAATCCCCAACAGTTAGATAAAATTCAAGACTTCATCCGCCAAGAAAACCAAGAACTCGAACAGCAAGCCGGAACAGATGCCCCGCCCTGGATGAACGCCGACAACAACAGCATCCAGCAACTAGAAAATCTCCTTAGCTACCAAATCAAAGCCCAGCAAATTCTAGCCCGCGACCAAATAGAAGAAATCAAAAACATCGAATCAGAAATCGACTTCACAGACAGAGAACTCGCAGCCGCAGCTTCCCCCGAAGCCTACGAAAAACTAGAAGAAGAAGTCAGGAAAGCCCAAAAAGCAGTCGCTATCGCATCCGCCGCCTTGGAATCAGCCAACCGCCGCGTCGATGAATTAGAGAGAGAATTAGCCAAAAACCAAAAAGAACTAGAAAACTACAGCAGCGAATTCATCACCATCAGAAACAGCCAACACGTCATCGCTTCGATCGCCAAAGCCCAAGCCACCCTGAAACTCTTTAAAGAAAAACTTACCCTCAAAAAACTCAACAAACTCGAAATAGAAATTACCGACTGTTTCCGCTACCTGTTGCACAAAACTGACCTCGTGCACAGAGTTGCGATCGACACTCAAACATTTAGCCTCTCCATTTACGATCCAGAAGGCAAACCGGTACCCAAACACCGACTTTCTGCCGGGGAAAAACAATTGCTGGCGATCGCCTTTTTGTGGGGATTGGCTAGAGTATCCGGGAGACAATTGCCAGTGGCGATCGACACTCCCTTGGGCCGCCTCGACTCCTCCCACAGAAACAACCTAGTCGAACGCTATTTCCCCTCGGCCAGCCACCAAGTCATCCTGCTGTCTACCGACACGGAAATTAGAAAAGTAGAATACGAAAAACTCCAAGAATTAGAGGCGATCGCCCACAGCTATCTCCTCAAATACGACTCCGCCAAACACCAAACCACCGTCGAAACTGGTTATTTTTGGGAATAAAAATTTGCGCTAAAAAATAGCCGCAACCCCCTTGACTTTGCTGGGGAGTTGCGGTAATATATATCATAATGGGATGGTTGCGAAAATTTTATTTTTGCCACCATCCCATTATTAAGGATAAATCCTACTAAAATAAGAATACCAAAAAAAACCTATTTAATCAAGTCGCGCCGTGTAAAAAAATGTTAATTATTTCGGGTAATCTAGAGGCTTTGCTTCCCCAACATTAACACTGTTTACAATATACCAAACAATCTCAAACTCATGGAACCACCAGTCGATCGCATCCGCCTATCCCAAACCGGCAAAGACCAACTATCAAAACTGAAACGATCGACCAAAATCGATCAGTGGAATATTCTATGCAGGTGGGGATTTTGCCGATCGCTCGCCGAGCCCAGCATCCCATCGCCAGTACCAATTCCCAGCGACAGCAACGTCGAATTAAGCTGGGATGTCTTCGGCGGCGACATGGCTGATATCCTGATAATGGCCCTCAAGCAGCGGTGTCACCAAGACAATTTAGGCACAGAAAAAGAAACTCTAGCGAAACAGTTTCGCCTGCACTTGCACCGAGGGATTGGTTATTTGGCCGGCGATCCGAATATTAAGAAAATTGAAGACTTGGTGGCGATCGCTCTTTCGCCTGAAAAATTAAGAAATTAACTGATTTTTGACTGTTGGCGGTTCACTCATGTTATTGGTTATATCAATTCCGGTTGGATCGGAATGATTTAACCGCAGAGTACGCAGAGAACACAGAGGAAGAGAAGAGAGAGAGGAATAATTTCGATGAATCGTGGATTTGATATTATTAGCAGACTCCAACAAGTAACAAATAACTTATTACTTCTGTAACAGGGGGAAAAAATGACCTACTGGGCCTTGGCCTTCCCCAATATCCAAAGCATATTTGAGAGCAGTAGTAACATAATTCTTAGCTAATGTCACCGCTGTAAACAAATCTTTCCCCAAAGCCAAATTAGCAGCGATCGCAGCACTCAAAGTACAACCAGTCCCGTGAGTATTCCCAGTATCAACATTCTCAGTCTTCAACACATCCAAGCGCGTACCATCAAACCAAACATCAATCCCCCGCAAATCTCCCGCCATCCCGCCGCCTTTCACCAAAACAGCTTTCGCACCCAAACGATAAATCTGCTGCGCCGCCGATCGCATATCGTCTAGAGAAACAATCTGCAAACCGCTCAAAATCTGAGCCTCAAACCGGTTGGGAGTCACGACAGCAGCCATTGGGATCAAAACATCGCGCAAAAATGCGATCGCCCCCTCATCAATCAATCGATCGCCCGATCGTGAAACCATCACCGGATCGACAACCAAATTCCCTATTCGCAAAGCTTCCACCTGTGAAGCCACCGCCACCATAATTTCCCGATTCAGCAGCATCCCAGTTTTCACAGCCTGCACCCCAATATCCCCAACCACCGCCTCAATTTGAGCGGCCACAGCCTCCGCAGACAAAGCATCAACTCGCATCACCCCCAAAGTATTTTGAGCCGTCACGCAAGTCAAAGCACTTGTACCGTGCACACAGTGAAACGCAAAAGTCCGCAAATCCGCCTGAATCCCCGCCCCGCCGCCACTATCAGAACCCGCCACAGTCAAAGCCACAGGAATCTTCGATTTAATCATCTTTTTTCAACCGCCGATAAACACAGACACATCCCAATAATATCTGGGTTCCCCGTGGCACGGGCGTCCCGCCTGTGCTTCCGAAGGGCTTAAAATTCCCAAACAAAATTAGCTATGATTAAACCAATTGTAAAGAATTATTGCAAACAACCGTGAAAATCACCCGAATCGACCTCAACTCTTGGATATTCCACATCGCCGGTCAAACCATCCTCGTAGATCCCTGGCTGGTCGATCCCCTCGTATTTTACGGTCAACCCTGGCTGTTCACCGCCTACCACAACACCCCCGTCGCCTTCACTCCCAGCAGCTTACCGCCGATCGACCTCATCCTAATTTCCCAAGGATTAGACGACCACTGTCACAAACAAACACTCCAACAACTCGATCGCACAATTCCCGCGATCGCCTCACCCACCGCCGCCAAAGTCCTCAGCAGTTTAGGCTACACTAATATCACATCTTTAGCAAATTGGCAAGAGTTAAATTTTAAAGAAAAGTTACAAATTACTGCCGTACCCGGAGCCGAAATCGGGCCCGGACAAGAAGAAAACGGCTATTTGCTCAAAGATTTAAGCAGCGGCGAGACACTTTATTACGAACCGCACCTGCCGCCATTAGACAAAGTTAAACAGAAAATAGACACAGTAGACGTAGCGATCGCCCCAGTCATCGGTCAAATCTTCCCATTCCTCGGACAAGTCATCATCGGGCCTTCGGAAGCCCTCAAGCTCGCCCAAACTCTCAAACCTCGGTTTTTTCTGCCTACAGCGACGGGAGACATCCGAGCCACAGGCATTTTACCAATGTTAGTGCGATCGATCGGCAGCATCCCCGAATTTCGCGATTTACTAGCAAAATCCGGCCTCTCCACCCAACTCCTCGAACCCGAACCAGGCCAAACCCTGGAAATTTTAGATTTTAGATTTTAGATTTTAGATTTTTTAGATTTTAGATTTTAGATGCTCGATATTTTCGATTTTTTAGATGGGAGATTGGAGATTCAATATTGCCAAATCCCCAATCGCCAAATCCCCAATCGCCAAATCCCCAATCGCCAAATCCCCAATCTAAAATCTAAAATCTAAAATCTAAAATCATCTTGGCGGACGACGGTTACGCAAAAACTCAGGAATATCCAATCCCAAATCCTGCGGCGGTTTCGCTTTCGGATCGGGCGTCTGTTGAGCAGGAGTCACCGGAACAGTTGCAGCCCGCCAAGGAGCATTAACATTTTGCGTGCGCCCCGGAGGCGGAGGCGACGCAACTTCCCCCGAAAAACCAGTAGCGATCACAGTAATCTTAATTTCGCCCTGAAGCCGCTCGTCAATCACCGCTCCAAAAATAATATTGGCATTCGGATCGACAACCTCGTAAATCGTCTCAGCCGCCGCATTCACCTCGTGCAGCGTCATGTCAGTACCGCCAGTGATGTTAAACACCACACCTCTAGCGCCCTCAATAGACGAAGCTTCCAGCAGAGGCGAAGAAATAGCCTGCATCGCCGCCTCCCTAGCCCGCGACTTGCCAGAACCCACGCCAATGCCCATCAAAGCCGAACCCGCATCCGCCATTACTGCCCGCACGTCAGCAAAGTCAACATTCACCAAACCGGGAATAGTAATAATGTCAGAAATACCCTGAACCCCTTGGCGCAGGATATCGTCAGCAACTCGAAAAGCCTCTTGTACCGGCATTTGTTCCGAAATCACAGACAGCAGCTTGTCGTTAGGAATTACGATCAGCGTATCCACCCGAGTTTGCAAAGCCGCGATTCCTTCCTCAGCTTGGCTGGTGCGCCGCCGTCCCTCAAACGTAAAAGGCCGCGTTACTATGCCCACAGTTAAGGCGCCCATTTCCTTAGCGACCTCAGCCACGATCGGAGCCGCGCCCGTGCCCGTACCCCCGCCCATGCCGGCCGTGATAAACACCAAATCCGCATGATTCAGAGCATTAGCAACCTCATCGCGGGATTCCTCAGCAGCCTTTTGACCGATCGCCGGATTGCCCCCCGCGCCCAAACCGCGCGTCAACTTCTGTCCGACTTGCAAGCGTTTCGGAGCATTTGAGAGAACCAGAGCTTGGGAATCTGTATTCACGCACCAAAACTCGACACCAGAAACCTCGCTAGCAATCATCCGGTTAACGGCGTTGCCCCCACCACCGCCGACGCCAATTACTTTGATTTTGGCGGCACTGCTGGGCATTATGTCTTTGGGATTGACCATAGGATCGATATCAATACTATCTACATTTACATAACCAGACTTGCGTCTAAAGGGATTGGCGGAATCTGCAGCCACCGGAAAATTTTTTACTTCTTCCGAAGGGGGACTGTCTTGGTCAGACCCCTGTCTATTATTAAGCTTCATTAGAGTCGGGGATGGTAGATTAGAGCTTGTTAACTAAACGCCAATTCACAATCAACTATAGGCTAAGTTGCGCGAAAAACTAACACAGATCGATGCTTAATGTTAGCAATCTCGGATTTGGCCGACCTCGCTAGCCTAGACCTCGCTTGACGCCATCAAGGTACTTGACCGGATTAAGGCAATTGTAAGCTGCGTCAGAAGGAAAAAAAATGGATACTAGGCCCAGACGCGGGGCGCTATCCAAAAACTGTGCTGATTTCAAGCCCTATCGATCCTGATGGGCAAAAATTCTGCCTATCGATCGATACCTTCTACCTTCTGTTGACAGAGGATCAATTCTGGGCGCGAGTGGGTGCGGGAGTGGAACTCTGCTTTGTCAAACTTACCCAAACTTTGCTAAAGCCACCTTTAGCTGCAATTCGGAGTTGACTTCCTGCGCTGTTGGGTGGTCGGCCATCCCAAGATAAGCAGGCTATCCCCCAATAGCCTTGGGTTCCCAATTTAAAATATTTAAACTGGCATTGAGATCGCGATCTATTGAGGAGCCACAAGCAGGACAATCATAAGTCCGAACGCTTAGTGGCATATCTTTTTTATGCCCGCAATTCGCACAAGTTTTAGAACTGGGGAACCATCGATCTACCAGCACTAAATTCGCTCCATACATTTTGCACTTATAATTTAGCTGCCCCCTGAATTCGTAAAACCCTAAGTCGGATATTGCCCCAGCCAACTTGTGATTTGCCATTATTCCGCTTACGTTCAAGTCTTCTATATTGATTGACTTGAAAGTTTTAGCTAAATAAGTCGTTAACTTTTGAAGGAAATCTTTGCGAATGCAAGCTATTCGTGCGTGAAGTCTGCCGAGCTTGTTGTAAGTTTTGCGCTGATTGTTTGAGGCTTTTATTTGTCTTGATGCCTTGCGCTGCAACCGTGCAAGCTTGGTTTTCGCTTGCTTTAATGGCTTTGGTGCATCAAACACTTGACTGTTTGACAGGGTAGCAAAATATTTAATACCCACGTCAATCCCTACAGAGCTTTCGGGTTGTTGAATTGGTAAAAGTTCCGCATCAACACAGAAAGAGACGAACCAGCGATTTCCTTCTTGTGAAATGGTAAAAGTTTGAGAGACAAAACCGCATTCCAGTGGCTCGTGAAGTCGAAAAGTTCCCTGCGTGGGAATCTTAATGGTGTTGCCAGCAGTTAGTAAAACTTTTCCATTAGACGAATCAACCGTGAATGATTGCCCATCCCGGCGGCTGGCAAATTTCGGATGATCGGCTTTTCCCAAGCGATACCGACTGAACGCATCTTTCAAGTCAATCAAAGCGTTTTGGTAAACACGAGAAGACAACTGGTTCATCCAAGCGCATTCAGGTTGTTTCTTGACGTGGTTGGTGAGAACTTTCTTGACTTCGTTGATGACCTTTGAGTCTGAAAAATTGCCCTCACCGTACATTTGGACTCGCAAGCTCAATCCCATGTTAAATACTACACGCCGGAATCCTGCGTGTTTTGCCATCAAGGTTGCTTCCCTATTATTCAATTTGAGCGCTCGCTTGACGGCAAACATGGAAATTCCTCTCAACAATCAACTTTAGATAAGTTTAGCAAACTATTTAGCAATTAAGTCCGACTCCAAACTGCCGGGGAGTTGTGGCAAATGGACGATCGGCTCCGCAGGATTTTTTAAGTCAATGTAGGCTATGAGGCTTGAATCTATCTGTTTTGGCAATTGTCGCATTCGGTCTAAGACCTTAAGTTGCTCCGCAGTCTTGGAACTGTACGGCCCTAAGTGTACGGTACCGATCTCTGTTTTCAATATCAAGTTGTTCGGGTTTTGCCAATTAATCTCAAATACTTTCACCGTCAAGCCGCTGAGTCCTTGGTAAAACTTCGGCCAAGAGGCGCGATACTGTTCCAAAGGCCCGATCACTTTTAAAGTGGGCAAAGAACGCTGAGGCTGTGTTCCCGGAATGCTGCCGGGCCCGATCGAACTATTGTGCGATCGTACAGCAGTATAACTATCCGACGGCATCCAACCTCCGCGAGCGTCCAGCCACCCCACTTTTTCCTTCTCACTGTTCGATCTCAACACCGCCGTCGGCTGCGCCACCGCCACGGGCAAGCGTTCTGCCACTTCTATAGTCAAACTCGGTGGAAACAAGTTACGAGTCACCTTCGCTTTGGCGATCGGCCCGGTGGACTCCAGCTTTTGGGCCAGGGCCTGCGGTTGAATCCCCCACAGCGACTGCGGGTAAGACAGCGGCACTAAAGACCGCACCGCCTTATCCGATAGCCACTGATTGCCCTCCACCTTCACTTGTTCCGATCGGGCAATCAACCAAGCCGGCTGAGCAATCCACCACAACAAACCTCCAGCCATTGCGCTTGCTGCCAGCATTTGCCACACCACAGCCGCCAATCGAGCGCGACGGATCTGCCGCAACTTTTGGCGCCTGCGCCCTAACTCTGTTTGAGAAACCGCTCCAAAACTAGCCATCTACCTCTTGACAATATAGTAATTAACGATTAGCACAAATTCAAAACTGTTTAATCTTTCTCTCTCGAACCCTGTTTTCCCCTACCATTTAACCAGATATCCGCAAATTTACCCATCCTCCGGGCAATATCAGTAATATCACTGATCCCGCTAAGTAATAAAAAATTATTAATTAAAAATTCCCAATTCCAGCGCCGGGAAAACCCCTTACCAGCTCAAGGTTCTTTGGGTATTTAGGGCATTACCCCACAGGGCAAAAGGTTACAAATCAAACTAAACTCAAGTAAAGAAAGTTTAGACTTTCGATTAACTTTTTAACTTTTATTCGGCTTCAATTGTGATCGCACTCGAATTAGACAGATTCTATAAAGCCTGCAACCCCAGCAAGACCCTTGTTGCGGGAGACCCAGGGGATTATCAATACTACATTGATTTTGGTTCCGTGCGTGGCGGCAAAATCATTGAATCTTTACAGCGAACCATTACCCGCATCTCCCCCAATGAGCCAACCTGTCAGCTATTTACAGGGCATATCGGGTGTGGCAAATCTACGGAATTGTTTCGACTAAAAGCTGAGTTAGAGCAAGAGGGTTTTTGCGTCGTCTACTTCGAGTCTTCCCAAGACTTAGACATGGGGGATGTAGATATCAGCGATATTTTGCTGAGCATTGCCCGCCAAGTTAGCGAAACTATGGAATCGGCTAAAATTAAACTCAGACCGAGCTATTTTACCAATCTGTTTGCAGAAGTGGCAGAATTTTTGCAGACTCCCATAGATTTGTCAGCGGAAGCCGAGTTATCTGTAGGCATTGCTAGAGTTACTGCTAAAACTAAAGACTCTCCCAAACTGCGATCGCAACTCAGGCAATATCTCGAACCCCGCACCAACAGCATCTTGCAGTCGATCAACGAAGAACTCCTCAACAAAGCTAACGCCGAACTCAAGCAGCAAGGTAAAAAAGGGCTCGCAGTCATCGTTGACAACCTCGATCGCCTCGACGCCTCCCTCAAACCCAGCGGACGCACCCAGCCAGAATATCTGTTTTTAGACCGAGGCGAACAGTTGAAAAAACTTAATTGCCATGTTGTCTACACGATTCCCCTGACTTTGATTTTTTCCAACGACTTCGGCCGCCTCGCCAGTCGATTTGGAGTCAAGCCCAAGGTGATGCCCATGGTACCAGTGCAAGTGCGATCGGGCGAAGACCACCTCGAAGGAATGGCACTGCTGCGCCAGCTAGTATTAGCCAGAGCTTTCCCCGCAGTTGCTCCCCATCAACGCATTGATTTGATTTCCCAGGTGTTTGACTCTCCCGAAACTTTAGACAGGCTTTGTCGGATTAGTGGCGGTCATGTTCGCAATCTACTGATGCTTTTGTATAGCTGTTTGCAGCACGAAGACCCTCCCTTCTCTCGCGAATGCCTCGAAAGCGTCATTCAAGAATATCGCGATGACCTTTTGGGAGCCATCAATGACATGGAATGGGAATTACTGTTTCAAGTTGTCAACCGACAAAGTGTAACAGGCGAAGAAGAGTCTCAAATTTTGTTGCGAAGTATGTTTGTCTTTGAATACCGCGATCAAGAAGGTCGTTGGTTTGGGATTAATCCAGCCCTAGCAGAAACCCGAAAATATAAGGAGTGGCTGCAGCGCAGTGAGCCAAAATAGTTGGGATTTTTGAGATAGCTTCGTGACTCTAAAAACCCTTAAATACGAGGGATTTAGAAAGAATTTAACTAAAAATTCATCGCTCAAAACTCCGAAATCTTACCATCCAATACAGAAATCAGTCAGCGGTTTTTTCCACTGGCTAATTTCTGTTGAATGCTGGCTATAGGCGGTGTATTTTATTGTCCTGTAAAACTTTGCCACCACTAAGGACTTTGCCCACTCTCAACTCTCATATCTGCAATGTCAGACCCCCTATGTCTGTTTTTAGCTGTTGCTCTTAATTTCACATAATCCCATACCGGAGTACATTTTTTTTGCTGTTATGCTAAATGCCTGCTACAGATATATCGAAGTTGTTTACTAATAGCTAGCCGTCGGTATGATCGTGAACTAAGCACTTGGCTATTTATGATCTGTAGTCCTTTATATATCGCTTAATCAAAAAATCTAAGATAACCTTAAATTTTTATTCGCAAGTCTAGCATTCTCTGAGATTGAGAGGTATGATATCTTTACATTGGATCTAATAAATATGTAAGTATTGATAGGACAAGTACGGAAAACTACGTATTTATACAGAGATAAAGCGTCAGACAGAGACGGGGATGTCTAAGTAGAGACGCTTTCAGTCACGATTGGCGAGCGTTAGGTAATTGATTAATGCAAAAGAGGTGCACGCATGACCGATCTAATTAAGGTACAAGAAACTGCAAACTACAACGAGCGCTCGCTCAAAACTCTGGTCAGGTCAATCACAATGTCTCAACACCAATTCTCGCTAATTTTGGTGCGCTGCAACTACGAGCAGTTGCGGCAGCAAATAGCGCAGCGGCTGCGAGAAGTGTCCCCAGTTCCAATTCAAGATATCGTCCTGCCAGCTTCAGTCAAAACCCTCTACACTACCCTGCTCTCAAGCTCTTTCCAGGAGGGGTACTCGCCTGTGGATGCCGCCTCGGCTTTGATGGTATTCGGTTTAGAAACAGTAGTAGCGATCGACGAACTGATGGCTTCTACCAATCAAGTGCGAGACGAATTTCGCAAAAATTTTTCCTGCCCAGTGATCTTGTGGGTAACAGATGATATCGTCACCAAAATGATTCGTCTGGCCCCGGATTTCAAAAGTTGGGCCGCCGCCACAATTAAATTTGAAATGGGCGTTGACGAATTAATTAATTTCCTCGCTAGGCGGGCTGATACTATATTTAAAATAGGCGAACTCCATCAAGAACTCGCCAGCAGCAACCTCAGCACCATCACTAATTGTGAGACCTGCGAAACCCCGTCCGAAAAACGCGGCCTGGAGCGCGAAATCAGCCCCGGAGAACGCTTTCTAACTTTTAACTCACGGCCCCAAAACCGACGACAATCAGATATCCACTCCTATTCGCCATTGAGTCCCGGCAATACCTTCGATTTGGCGATCGGCTCTTTGCCACGCCGAGAACTAGAATTAGCTTTAAGAGATTTACAAAATCGCGGTGAAGAATTAGAACCCGCCCTCAAAGCCAGCCTGGAATTCGTTCTCGGTAGAGATTACTATGTCAGCGACCAAACCGAAACTGCCTTAATTCATTACCAAGAAAGTTTAGTATTTTGGCAGCAGCAAACCGGCAACTTGGAACATTCCGAAAACCCAGAAACCTTCTCCTCCTTGTCGAATCCTGTCCCCAAAATTTTATTTTTAGAGAGAGAAGGCATAGTGCTGTTTCACATAGCCCTGTGTCACCGCTTGCAAGCAGCCAGAAACCCGGTAGCCAACCGCCAGCACTGGGAACAAGCTTGGATTAGCCTGGAAAAATCTAGAAACGCTTTCTCCCTTGCCTCACGCCCGGAATTGGTAGCTGAGGTGACAGCACACCTCGGAGAAGTGCTGCAGCGCTTGAAAGCTTGGGGAGAGTTGCAAGCATTAGCTGAAAATTCTTTGCAGTTGCACTTCACTTACGGTACTCCCAGCCAACTAGCTCAAGATTACGGCTTTTTGGCTGAAGTTGCCCTGCAAGAGTCGAGGTGGAGTCAAGCCCGCCAGCTAGCCGAGTTGGCTTTGGCGATTTTGGATCAAACGCCTAATGATTTGAGATTGCTGATTGAAGATTTGAGATTGGGGTTTGAGGGAAATTATCCAGAATTTGTGGGCCCTAACGAGTTAAGTAACGAACCCAAATCTAAAATCCAACATCCTAAATCCGACAGGAGTTCGTATCTTTTACTTTTAGCCCGAAGTTTGCGACAGCTAGGGCAGTGGGAAGCGGCGGTTCATTCTTTGGAGTTGGCTCAATCTCAAAGCGAGCCGAAGTACGACCCCCGACTTTACATCGATATTTTGACGGAATTGCAAGCGGTTTATTTCGAGCAGGGAGAGTATCTTAAAGCGTTTCGGATTAAAAAAACCCAGCGTTCGATCGAATATCAATACGGATTTAGAGCTTTTATTGGAGCCAGCCAATTGCAGCAGCAGCGCCAAGCGGTCAATCCTTCAGGCCCCTCAGCTCAAAACCAAGCTGCCATTGCAGCCTCCATGACGGCTTATTCGCGCCAAACAGATATCAATAGCTTGCTAGAAAGAATTAGCAGGGACGACCATAAATTAACTATTATTCACGGGCCCAGCGGAGTCGGGAAAAGTTCTCTAGTCAATGCAGGCTTAGTACCAGCTTTGAAAAATATTACTCCGGGTGCGCGGGATACATTGCCCGTAGTAGTCAAAGTTTACACCGACTGGCTGGTGGAGTTAGAAAATGCTTTGAACAGCGCACTGTACGACAAACAAGCCGAAGAGGAAAGTAAATTAATCTCGAAAGGAGTACAGGAAATCCACAAAAGAAGTTGCTCGGTTATTCCTGCTCGCAGCTCGGAAGTCTCTTCTTTTATTATAGAACAGTTGCGCGAAAATGCCACAAATAATTTGTTAACTGTGCTGATTTTCGATCAATTTGAAGAGTTTTTCTTTGTTTCAACTTCTGTGGCACAAAGACAACTTTTTTATAATTTTTTGCGTTTGTTTTTGAACTTGCCTTATGTCAAGATAATTCTGTGCTTGCGCGAAGATTATTTGCACTACTTACTAGATTGCGATCGCTTCCCAAATCTTGACGCTATTAACAATAATATTCTCGACAAAAGTATCCGCTACCAACTGCGGAGTTTTTCTATCAAAGACGCGCGGGCTGTCATCGGACACTTAACAGAACGGGCGGAATTTTATTTAGAGCCGGCACTGATCGATGCCTTCGTAGAAGATTTAGCAGACGAACTGCAAGAAGTGCGACCAATCGAATTGCAGGTAGTAGGAGCGCAACTGCAAGAAGAAGGTATTACCAGTCTAGCACAATACCAGCAATTGGGGGACAATCCCAAAGCGGAATTAGTGAAACGATCGCTCGAAAGAGTCATCTCTGACTGCGGGCCCGTTAACGAAGACGCAGCTTGGAAAATCTTGTTTTCCCTGACAGATGAAAGAGGCGTAAGACTGATAAAAACCAAACACGAACTCTCGTTAGTTACAGGCCCGCAGCCAGCCGATGCCCGCGAAACCGAATTATCGGCGATCGGCAGAAACCGAATTTCCCTACCGCGACAGTTCGCTGCATACCCTGAAAGCCGACCCAAGAAAACCGACAACCTGGACTTAATTTTAGACATTTTAGTTGGTCACGGTTTGCTATTTTTGCTACGGGAAGCGCCCGAAGACCGCTATCAATTGGTACACGACTATTTAGTGCGACCGATTCGCCAAAGATTCGGCTTAGAAGCGAGACTCCACAAAGCAGAAGCGGACAAAAAAATGAGTCAAGCACAGCTCTACCGAGCCAATACTTTTCTCAAACAACTGCTGGGAGTAGCAGTGATCGGCGTCATGCTGCTCACCAGTTCCACGATCGCAGCCGTAAATTTTTGGTGGCGGGCTGTGGGTCAAAAACAGCTAGCTGTCGCTCAAACTCAGCGAGCCGAAATCAGTACCCTGACAGCAGCTTCGGAAGCACTTTATTTCTCAAATAACAAATTTGACGCCATGATGGAAAGTTTGAGAGCTGGTAAAAAGTGGAAACAGATCGAACACTCCCAACAAATGTATACTCTCAAAGACACCGAAATCCTGATTTCTGCAGCCCTCCAGCAGGCAGTTTATGGAGTCAAAGAACGCAACCGCTTGGAAGGACACGGCGATGTAGTTTGGGGTCTTAGCTTCAGTCCAGACGGCGAGACAATAGCTTCTTCCAGTGTAGATAAAACCGTCAAACTTTGGCGGCGCGACGGCAGTTTGCTGGCAACTTTCAAAGACCACACTAACAGTGTCTCCTGTGTCGCGTTCAGTCCCGACAACAAAACCATAGCGTCGGCAAGTTTAGATAAAACTGTCAAAATTTGGCAAACTGACGGCCGTTTGTTAGCTACTTTCAAAGGGCATACTAATAGCGTTACCAGCGTTGCTTTTAGTTCTGACGGTCAAACGATCGCCACTGGCTCTACTGATAAAACTATCAAACTTTGGAAAACCGACGGCACGCTGCTGCGGACGATCGAACAATTTGCTCCCGTAAATTGGCTAAGCTTCAGCCGCGACGGCAAAATAATCGCTGTGGCGAGCGATGACGGTAGTGTGAAACTGTGGAGTTCTGACGGTAAGTTAATCGCTAATTTATGGCACAGCGAAAACAGACAACCCTCGAAAATTTACACCGTCAGTTTCTCCCCCGATGGTGAAACGATCGCCAGTGCGGGTGAAGATAAAACGGTGAAAATCTGGAGCATCGCTGCACTCAAACACCCACCAACAGAAAATTCCACACAAGCCAAAAAAGGTGAACTGCTAACAACTTTGCGGGGACACAGCAAGTGGGTATTTGGTGTCAGTTTCTCTCCCGACGGTCAAACACTTGCTTCTGGAAGTGCAGACGGGACTGTCAAACTCTGGAATCTTGCTGGTGTTGGCGACAAACGCCCAACCGATGCTAGCAACATTAAACCAGAGAGTCGCTTACTGAGAACTTTTGAGGGACACGCCGATCGAGTTACTCAGGTGAGTTTTAGCCCGGAAGGCAAAACCTTGGCTTCGGCAAGTTTTGACAAAACTATCAGGCTGTGGCGACTCGATGACGTGCCGCTCAAAACCCTCGACGGACACCAAAACCGGGTGCAAGGCGTTACTTTTAGCCCCGACGGCCAAAGGCTGGCTTCTGCTTCTACGGACAACACTATCAAACTCTGGAGCCGCACGGGAGTTTTGCTGGAAACCTTGGAAGGACACACTCAGAGAGTCGCCAGCGTCAGTTTCAGCCCCGACGGCCAGCTACTTGCTTCTGGGAGTTACGACAAAACGGTGAAAGTCTGGAGTTTGACAGAAGATGGCATGAATAATATTCTCCCTTGTCCTTCGGCTCCGCTATTCCCGTGTTCGCCTTCTGTGCTGTTGACTCTCGACGGCCACGCCGACAGCGTGATGAGCGTGAGCTTTAGCCCCGACAGCGAGGTTCTGGCAACGGCTAGCAAGGATAAGACTGTGAAACTCTGGACTAGAAACGGCAGGCTGATTAAGACTTTGACGGGACACACAGGCTGGGTGACTGGGGTGACTTTCAGTCCCGACGGCTCGATGCTGGCTTCTGCAAGCGATGATGGTACTCTCAAACTCTGGAATCGGGACGGTCGTTTGCTAAGAACGTTTGAAGGAGCTCACAACAGTTTTGTGTTGGGGGTTGCTTTTAGCCCTGATGGCAAAATGCTGGCTTCGGCTGGTTACGACAATTCGGTGAAATTGTGGAAGGTAGATGGGACTTTGGTGGCGACGCTGCTGAAGGGTTCTAGCGACAGCGTGACTAGCGTTGCTTTTAGCCCGGATGGTTTGTTGGTTGCTTCGGGTAGTTACGATCATAAGGTGAAACTGTGGAGTCGCAGCGGGACTTTGCTGAAAACTTTGACGGGTCACAAGGATAGTGTGATGAGTGTGAGTTTTAGCCCGGATGGGAAGGTTCTGGCTTCTGCGGGCCGGGATAATCGGGTGATTTTGTGGAATTTGGATCTTGACGATTTGCTGGTGAGGGGCTGTGACTGGGTGGGAGATTATCTGAGAACTAATCCTAATGTGAGCGATCGCGATCGGCGTCTCTGCGACGGGGTGGTGGCAAAACCTCAGTTTTAGCTATTTGATTGTTGGCGGTTGACGGTTACAAATTAAGGATTAAAGTTATGGATGCAGAAGAATTGATCGGACGGTATGCTGCTGGAGAAAGAGACTTTGCAGGTCTTGACCTAAGTGGAATTCTTTTGGGTAGACGTTACGCTGATGAGTTAATCAAACGATATCAAACTGAAGAAAACACCAGAATTGGAGGAGTCAACCTGCGCGGTATAAACCTGAGCGGCACTAATCTGGAAGGGGCTAACCTAGAAGCCGTTGATTTTATGGGGGCCAATTTGAGTGGAGCCAACTTGACTGGAGCTATATTGCAGGTGGGGAGGCTCAATGAAGCTAACCTGAGCGGAGCTAACCTCAGAGAAGTTATCCTTAGCTCGGCTCGACTGCATCAAACTAACTTGAGTGGGGCTATTTTGGAAAGAGCTGTCTCGTATGATGCGGAATTCATAGGGACGATTCTGAAACAAGCAAAGCTCAAGGGGGCTGGTTTAGAGACTTCTAGCTTTATTGACGTTGATTTTACCAGTGCTGATTTAAGAGAGGTAGGTATAGGACCAGCTACCATCAAGCAATGCAACTTTACCAAAGCCAATTGGAATCGAGGGTGTATTCAACGGTGTACGTTTATCGATTGCGATTTTACCAAGGCTAGCTTTAGGAAAGCCGGTGCAATAGAATCGAATTTTATTCGGTGTAATTTTACAGATGCTGAATTGGTGAAAATGTAAGTTTTTGATGCCTGCACGAAAGTTTCTATTTTCTAAATAGCTAGAGAAATAGAAGGTCAGTGAATGTTGAATTTGAACCACTCACTGACCAGAGGAATAAATCCCTAAGTCATTCTTTTATAGCAAGCGCTCAAAAGGAACCTTCTTAATCCGTTCCAGGTGCTAATCCGGCGGGTGCTGGTACTGCCAACTGGGCGGGTATATTCAGGGAGTTATCGCCAAAGTTTAAGTTGAAGGCTCCTGCAAATTCAAATCCCGCCGGCAGCGGTAGGGAGAAGTTTTGTTGGTTGACTGGGGCAATGCTGACGGTTGTGTCTTGCTTTAAGGCACCGGGGGCTATCATTACTGTTGATGTGCCGTCTGTTGAGCTGATGACATTCAATAAGGAAGGCTATCCCAAGTATTTCCAATAGATTCTTGACTGGGAAAGCGGTATTATTAACACTATCAACCGATTACAAATTAAGGGTTAAAGTTATGGATGCTGAAGAATTACTTAGAAGATATGCCAATGGCGAGAGAGACTTTGCTGAGGTTGACTTGAGCAATGCCAATTTGAAGAAAAGCAAGCTTATTGATATCAATCTCACCAAGACCAATTTAACAGATGCTGACTTGAGTGGTGCTGAGTTGATGAATGCTAACTTGAGTGGTGCTAACTTGATTTCTGCTGAGTTGATGAATGCTAACTTGAGTGGTGCTAACTTAAGCGATGCTAACATGGATTGTATTGACTTGAGCGACGCTAATTTGACCGAGGCTAACTTGACCGAGGCTAACTTGGATGGCGCTGAGTTGATTAAGGCTAATTTTAGTGGTGCTAACTTGAAAGGAGCTTGGTTACAAGGGGCTGACTTGACGGGAGCTAATCTAAGTAATGCCTGCTTAGAAAACGCAACTTTGCACTATGCTGACGTGACTGATGCCAACCGAGCGTGGAGCTAATTTGAAAAATGGTTTTTTATCTAGGCTCAACTGCCAAAATACTAACCTCACTGGAGCCGACCTCAGCGATGTAGACCTCGGTGAAGCTGGTTTTCATAAAGCAACTCTAATTGGCGCGAATCTAAGTAATACCAAACTACATCAAACTGGGTTTTGGAATTCCGATCTTACTGGAGCTAACTTTAGTGGTGCAATTATGGATGAAACATCATTTGATGGTTCAAATCTGTGCAATGCTAATCTGATGGGAGCTAGACCCGATCCTGAATATGACGACTCAAATACAATCAATCTGTGCGGAAAATGGGAAGACGCTACTTTGTGCAATACTATAATGCCAGATGGAACGATCCGAAATGATAATTGTACGGATCGATGAATGGAAAACATTACTATAAAACGATTACAAATTAAGGGTAAAAGTTATGAATGCGGAAGAATTAATCGGACGATATGCTGCTGGTGAGAGAGACTTTATTGGCGCTGACTTAAGGAACATCTGTCTGATGGATACTTTTCTAACGGACATCAACTTACGTAGTGCCAATTTAGAAGATTCTTTATTAATGAGAAATTTTCTGATTAATGCCAACTTAACTGGTGCTAACCTGAAAAAAGTTAATCTTTCAGATTCATATTTAATGAATGCTAACTTAATTAATGCCAATCTCAGTGATGCTAATCTCCATCAAGCTGATCTAACAGGTGCTGATTTAACAGGCGCTGATTTAACAGGCGCTGATTTAACCACAGCTCAATTGATTGGTGCTAACTTAATTGATGCTAAGTTAAATAATATTCAAACTAATAAATCGACAATTTTTCATCATACTATTATGCCTTCTGGAAATCGAAAAATGGATTCGGAGCGAGGCTTAAGTGGTGAAGAATTCAAAAGACGCTATGCAGATGGACAGAGAGAATTTACCGGAATAGTCTTACATCGAGTTAACTTAGAAGGTGCTAACCTACCTAATCTGGATCTGTCCTATGCTCATTTCAGTCAAGTTAACTTGCGTAATGCTATTCTGGAACCTTTTAGTTGGGACTCGGCACGAATTATTTATTGCGACCTTAGAGGTTCTAATTTAAAGGGTGGCAATTTTACTAATACCAGGTTTATTCACTCTGATTTAAGAGAGGCGCAACTTTTCGGCGAGGCAACCTGTACCAGTTTTATAGAAGTTAGCTTCCAAGGCGGTGTATTCCTATATCATGGACAGTCACCTCCTTTCTGCTATAACGTTACTTTACCAGATGGGGAATATATGGCTGGATGTAGCGATTGCTATCAAAAAACTACTCATATCAAAAAAGATGGCGAGTTTTAATGTTATGAGGATGGGATTTAAGCAAGGTCGCTAAATATAGTAAGGGTGAAGACCTGTCGCCCTTACCACATCTTAAAATGTTATAAATTGCGTAAATTTTATCCTCATTATTTTTACCCAAAGCCAACTCAGTAAAACTGCTTCAATCAAAAACTAAAACAGAAAATCTAGACTTTTTCTAAAAGATTTTTTTGTACACTTTTGTCAGTAACATTTGAGAGAAAACTAAAATCAAAAGGTGTATTCGAGCCGGGAATAGGCCTGTTGTTAAGAAGAGTTTGAAGTTGTAGCAAGGTAATTCGCCAAGTTGCCACGTTTCTCCATTGTTCAGGGCTTTCGATGGGTTGACGATTTCCCCCTAAGAGTTGATTTAGAGGATGTTCTTGAGGCCAAGATTCTGGTTCTGAGCGGTTAGGAGTTATAAATGTAAACATAAGTGTTTCAGAGGTAATTTCACCATTTGGTTTAGGCAAAGCCATAATTGTTTTCCAGGTCCATTCAGGAATCTGAATATTGTTCTCAAAGTTTTGGGGGTTTGTATTCCCTCTGTTAATAAAAATACCATTGTTTGTTAGTTGATTTAAGAGTGCTGGAACATTAGTTTTTTTCTGAGTAGTCCAATTATTTCCTAAAGCACCGGCAATAATATAAAGTTCTTGCCCTTGCTGAACACGATCCTGTACTTTTTGTTCAATATTAAACCAAGCAGAGGCAGTCAATGGATTTGTAGAAAACAATCTATTATTGTCCATAGATTGTGCAATTAAATTAGTCCCCATATAGGTTTCTATGGCATCTTTAGAGTTTCTGTTTCTGTCTCGATCAGGAATTAAATGACCTTTATCCATTCCTACCCAAGGCTGCCGAAATATAGTACCATCAATTTGAGGCAGGTTAGAATTTGCTGAAGTGGGCGACAAAAAAGGATCTGCTATGAACTGGATGTCTGTTCTTGTACTAGATGGTACAGTCCACGATTTATTAACTTGCCAACTCACCCAGTTAGAAAGTTTTGTTTGAGTATTGTAGGATACTACATATCCTGGTTTTTCAATCAGTAAATTTGTTGGTTGTTCTTGAGTTAAATCCCATCTAGCGTTAGTAGGGTTGCCAAGCTTGAGGTGTGGACTCTTGAAAAATACATTATCTATGATAACATTTGCATTGTCATCACCTTCTAGGCTAAACGTCAGCTTAGCTGGTTTTCCTACAGATTTTGCGAAATCTTCGTAAGCCAGTAATTGCAAGGGTAACTGAAAAGTTTCAAATCCTGTTCTTCCAAATCCAATACTATTGATATTCTGGCTATATATTTTTCTGATTTCATCGACATCTTCTTTGTTGGCCTCAGCTACAGTAACGGAATCCTGAGCTAGATTTATTCTCTTTATTGGTATGTTTACTCCTTCTACTTCAAGTTTTACATTGAGTATTCCACTTCTGCTGGGAGCGTGAATATCAAACCGCAAATTTCCCCAATCATTTAGCATAAAGCGATTATGGGAGATGCTTTCACCACCTTTTAACTTCAGAGCATAATTGGGTTGATAATCTTGAGCTTGAGAGTTAATACCTAATAAGCTCAAGTAATTGGAAAAATTGGGAGATTGTTGAGCTATCTCATTCCACTCTACAAGGTTGTTGATAGGTGACACCAAAGTTGATGTGGCACTATTATGAAAAGACCACCCAGGAATTTCCTTAGAGATAGTATTCCGACCAAATTCTTCAGCCCCACTCTTATTAGGAATAAACTGGTCAAAATTCCCATTAAACAGAGTAGGAACCGCATAATCCCCCCGCATACCAGCAGAAAGAGTATTATCAAAACTCACCGGAACGCGCCCAACAGAACTCAACGTCCGTCGGTCTTTACCTCCACCCAAAACAGAATAAAACCAACCCTCACCAACCCCTTCACCATTGCCATTATCATACCAAGGTTTAGCAGCCGGGAAATTCGGATCGAACAATTCGGGTAAACCCATTTTACCCAACATATCGTTAACTGCTTGAGGCTTCTCAGAAGCCTCCACATGAGGATACTGAAGTAAAACTTCCTCCAGGTCTAAATCAACCGTCCCAGCATACCATCCAAATGCTCGCTTGTGCGTCCCTCCTACAAAATCATCCTTAGTAAACCCAATACGACTGTTTTCACGACCTGGTTCCTTCTCACGAGTACCGAGTAAAATCTCTCGGTCTGCCTTCCCTAAAGTAACACCATTAGCTTTAGGAAAATTCAGTCCAGCAGGTTTGGGATTCTTATCCAACTCCTCTTGTGGAAGTTGGCTCAAAGAACGACCATTAGGAGTAGCAGTACCACCATTCGGGTCAGCCACAGTCTGATAATAGTTATCAGCAAACGTAACATTATTCCAAACCTGAATTTTGGGTTCGTAGAAATCGCTGAAATTTGTGCTGATAAAGCCAGGTAATTGTAAATTCAAACTAGGTTGGTAGAAATCGTGCGGGTCAATTGTTGTCATTTGGAGGTCTCGGTCAGCCATAGATTTGCCGCCCGCTTGGGGGAAGAAAGTCCCTAAACGCTGTACAATTTCGCTATTGACAACCGTCCCTCGACTGAAGCCCATGAAATGTAGTGGCGAATTGAACAAATCCCCCTGCTGGCGAATCAGCTTCCCTTCGCTGTTGTACAACCGGTTTAATTGATTGCCTTGATACTCTCCAACCTTACCCCCTAATGCCAGATCCAACTGCACCAGAGAAGCAAATAAAGCATCAGCCGCACCCTCAGAAAAGCCAACGTCAGGAATGACTGATTCTCTGTCCAACGACCATTCTGTTAGCAACACTAACGGTTTGTTCTGGTTGAGGTATTTAATCTCCTTTCCATCTATAACTACCCCGGCTTTTAAGTTATTTGCCAAAGTTGATAAATAATTAGGTTCGCTGGTGTTAAGCCCCTCGGTCAAATTAGTTATCACCCGTCCCTGTATATCTATAGGAATCCAGTTACCTGTAGGCTTGTCGTAGCGCATAATTAACCCGCTGTTTTCCGGTGTATTACCGCTAACAGTGGCAATTTTGTTGGCCATTTGGAAAAAGGAATCAGGAATCCCAGACTGGTTAGGCAAAAGTGTAAAACCATGAGTCAACACGCTGACACTGCTGAAAGGACTGTTGCTATCAGGAGGTAGGGTTTTAAACTGCCCCAAATCTTTGGTCACAGCGCCGCTATTACTCACAGCTTCTACAGCAAAGTTGTAGTTCTGCCCCGCAGTAAGACTCTGAGGTAGCGTGAAGTTAGTGCTAGTATTTGCGGGGTCATTTAAAGGTTGGTTAAGAGGCGTAATCCCGTCATGGCCGTACCACTTGTTAGTATCTTTCTTCCAAGTCGCCGTCAGAATTCGGTTGGGATTGAAATCGTCATAACCGTTCCAAGGCTTAGAAAGAAGTTGACGCTTTTGTGTTTCCGAGAATCCGGGAAGGAGTGCCGAATCTGATAAATTGACAACCTTATCCCGAGGCAATAAGCCCTTCCCTTGCTCGAAGGTACTGACAAAAAGATTAACTTCTTTCACATCCTCCCAACCAGGAGAAAACTGCCATTGAAAAGTCGGAGTCAGGTCACTTGTAGTTGTACCAGGCCCCTTCAAATCCAGCCAATCAGTCGGTGCAGAACTCAAATCCCGTAAATTGCCTCCAGTACCGACTGGTGCGCGTGTTGTCCCCGGCAGCACCCCATAAGTAAACTGATTAGCAGGTCGATTCTCCTTAGTAATCCCATAGTCAGCAGCAATACTAACCGCCGGATTGATATCATCAATAGGAACCCTTGTGAAATCAGCCGCAGTCACAGACCTCGCCGTAGTAGCATTGAAGAAAGGAGACTTAACACCCCTGTCAAGACTATCAATTTTGAATTGACCGGGATTGTCCAGAGTTTTAATAATTTCCTCAACATCGAAAGCATACACGCTCCCGCTACCAGTCAGAGAAGGATAAGAGCCATAAAGGTATTTGTTGTCATTAGAAAGCACTAAATCGTTAGTAAGAGCCTCTGGAATCGGTCTGGTAGCACCGATTAATTGAGGATTCGGGCCCAAGGGGTCTTTAATAATCCCAATATTTCCCCCAGAACGCACATCTGCATTAGGGCCAAGACTTCCAGAATTGCGACCAGCCACAAACCCATACCGCCCATCCCGCGTTACAGTGACAGATACCCCCTCATTCACATCAAAATAATCAGTAGGAAAACCCAAACTTAAAGGGGCATAACTCACAGAAGCAGTAAAGTTAAGAGGGTCGTCCGAAGTAATTTCCAACACCCCAAAACCAGGCCCGTCATTCTGGTCAGTATTAATCAGATTCAATCCGTTCGTGAACACCATTTTCGTCGGCTCATTCGTAGCTGCTATTCCCTCGGTCTCCGAAATAGTAGGAATAACTCCAATTTGTTGATGCCACTTACGAGGATTAGAATCTTCATCCTTCGGTCGGTCCTTAGAGTCAATATTGATTGCATAAATCCGACGATTAGGCACTTGCTCATTATTATCAGAACCCGTGCCGAACAGCCGCCGCCCATCACTACTAATTGCCAACTGACTCAATCCTAATGGTGAAGTGACGTTAATAGTCTCAACTACTTTGTGATAAGTTGCCGAGTTAGGGTTGATGTCAAGGACGTAAATTTTCGCTTGATTTAAGTCGCCAATGTAAGCATAATCGTCTCTAGGACTGATGACTATTGACTTGGGTCTAGCGCCCGCCGGCAGGACAATGGGATTGACGCCTGGGGTATTTGGCTGAGTATCTACCTGTCGCAGTACCATTGCATCGACCAATGCCACTTGACCTGAATTCCTCAAGGTTGCGTAAACGCGATTTCCGTCGCTAGTCACGGCTGTTGATTCTGCCCAATCTGTGACACTGCTAGTCCCCACAGGAATTTGAGCCAACAGCAAGTCTTTGCTGTTTGTAGTATCAACCACTGATTCGGGGTTTTTACCGTTGAGAACCGCTACTCGGTCAGAACCGCCCAAGGCTGCAAAAACGTACTCTGCCCCCTGTGGCAGGCGAATTGGATTGCTGTGGTACTGGATTTCTTTGTATACTGGTGTAACACCTTTTTGCTCGACGGTCTGGTTCTGCTTCCTCTCCACTACGATGCCTGAAGCGCCCAGCACTACTGTATCAGGCACTTTAACTGCTACTTCATACTGATTGCCCCCAAGAGAGCGGCTGTGTGTCGGTACTACAGTCCCCTCATACATAGAGTTGCCTGCATAGAATTTAACTGTCAAATCCTCAAACTTACTGCCTTTGGAGTCGCTGGCATTGTTGACCAGAATGTTGCCCCCGGTCAGAAATAAGAGGGGCTCATTGTTCTCAAATGGTTGACCGGAATCATCCTTGAATTTCAGCTCAGCTTTTTGGAGGACAGGAGGTGTTGTGGGGTCAGAAGAAGTTGGGGCTGGCATATTCAAAGCTGCCTTAAATGTTGCAGTGCCGTCGTCGTTTCGCTGCACGCCTACCTCTGTTATGACGGGAAGTCCCACCTTGGGAATTGCTACTACCTGTACTGAAGATATGTCGCGAGTTACGGTAAAGGCCGGGGTGGTAACGAATTTGTCCGGGTCGATTAACTGACCGATATTTCCCTGGGGGTCAATGATGCCAAAAAATGCTAGGGGGTCAACTTTTCCTGAATCATTCTGTTTGTCTGTTAAAGATTGAGTCGCGGTTTGTACTGGGTTTTGTAAATCGGTTGATTAGACTTCTGCGCTGATATTAGTGTCAGGTGAAACTGGGTTAGATGTGGCTGGAATTAATGGGGCTGTTGGGGGCTGTGTAGTCGGCGGTTGTTGAGAATCTGAAATATTTTATGGCAGATTTGACAGAAAGTCAAAATTAAAATTATAATCGCGCTCTCGGTTGCGTTTGTTAAGAATACCTGTGAGTTCTAGGAGAGTAACTCTCTAAGTATCAGGATTTCTCCAAGCCGTTGCATGAGTTATGCGGTCGGGATATAGAGCATTAAAAAAAGTGCTATTGTTGATTGTGTAAATAGATACAGGAGTTGAGTTATGGAAAAAGAAAGAATAACTGTAGAAGAATTACTCAGACGCTATGCTACTGGCGATCGAGATTTTAGAAACATCATTTTGGAGTATGCAGACTTGAGCGGGGTTGAACTGCAAAATATTGACCTGACTGGTGCTCAATTTAACTACGTTAATTTGAGCCGACTCAATTTGCATAGGTGCGAGTTAGGGTCGGCTCAATTTTGGTACTGTAACTTCAGGGAAGCTAAAATCACCTCAAGTCATTTGGAATACAGTAGGTTTTTTGACTGTGACTTGAGAGGATTTAACAGCAGTAGATGCGACATAAGCTCGGTTAATTTTACTAGAGTCAATTTACAAGGTGCGAAGCTTGGGGGCTTTGGCGAAGACCCTTGTAACTACTGGGACGTTATTCGCCATGACGGAGTTTTTATTTCTGGTTTCACTTCCAATCTGTATCGCTCTTCCTGCAGCAATACTAACAGGGAAGTATGAGATTATAATAATATCCTAAAAAGTTATGAGAGTATGATTACTTCTGGGCTAAACGGAACTTCTTCCTGTAAGGCTAAGTTCCGTTTAGCCCAGAAGTAAAATATCAAGAAGGAGGAGAATATCTCCCTTGATTCTTCAGAGCTTACTGAATATCTTCTGGCAGATTTGACAGGAAATCAAACTTAAAGTCATAGTTGCGAACTTTGTTACGTTCGTTAAGAATATTTGTGAGTTGTGGAAGAGTAAGTCGCCAAGTATCTGGGTTCCTCCAAGTCGCTGCATTAGTTATGTTACTGCGAGCGCTGTCCAAAAAGGGAGAAAACACATCATTATTAAGCGGATTTGGAACCCCATCTGAGGATACATTATTCCAATCTGGTTCTGCTATGTTGGGCGTCATATATGCGAAAGCTTCTATGTTTGACGAAGTAACAATCGAGTTGTACTATTGAGACAAATAAACTATCTGCGGCTGCCGAGCGCCAAGCTAGAGTTGTGTGGTATTTGGGGATGAGTTTGCTATTGAGTAACCCTGGGAGCTACCACTTTATTTTCTATATTGAACCAAGCTGAAGCATCTGCTGCATTGTTGCTTCCTTGAACAAAAAATCGATTATTATCCATTGACTGGCAATCAAATTAGTTGTGAGGTAAGTTGCTAACTGGTCTTTAGGATGTCTCAATCTATCTCTGTCAGGAGACAAATGACCTCGATTCATTCCTAACCCCGTAAAGATATTTCCATCATAGGTAGACAAGCCACTAGCTAATAGATCGGGGTCAGTTATAAATTCCGGTCTTTCTCTTAATCCTTTTAGTAACTCTCCTGGTTGTGTTTCTGGTCTTGTAACCCATGTTTTGTCTACTTTCCAACCAACCCAGTTGGCAATTTTGGTGTCAGCATTGTAAGACACTGCGTACTGGGGTTTTTCAAGCAGCAAGTTGTTTTGATATGTACTGTTGCTAGGATTCCATCTAGCTTCAGTGGGATTGCCAAATTTGAGATGGTCGCTCTTGAAGAAAACATTATCTATGTAAACGGAATCGCCACCGTCTAAAGAAAAGGTTATTTTCGCTGGCTTCCCTCGAAACTCTGCGATTTCTGAATCAGTGAGGTTTAACTTAAGTTGGAAGGTTTCAAATCCTTTTCTCCCAAACCCAATCTTATTTTCGATATCAGAGTAGATATCCTTAGTATTCTGAATTTGATTGTTGGTACTGTCAATCAAAAAGTTTGCATCTTCTGCAAGATTGACGGTTACATCTTTACTTTGACCGTCGATCGTTTCAAGCTTTACATTCAGTTGTCCGCTTTGAACAGGAGCAAAAACATCAAACCGCAAATTACCCCAATCGGGTACAACAAACGAGTCATGGGTGGCTTGGGTTGGGTTCCCAGCTCCCAGGAGTAGAGCATAGTTGGGAATGCCATTTGAGGGCGGAGTAGCTCCAGGAATACCTGCTACATCAATTAGGGCGCTTTGCTTGAGTTTGTTATCAGTTCTATTGCTGTACCAGCCCGGAATATTTTGAATGCTATTCGGGTAAAAAATTGCATCAAAATTGCCATTAAAGAGCGTAGGAACTGCAAAATCACCCCGCATTGCAGGTATTGGGGTATTATCCTCGTAAACCGAAACCCGATTATTCTTCAAATACTCCTCAAAGTCACCCAACTCACTTTTACTATTCTTCCCACCATCAAAATAAGGTCTTACCTCAGAACCTCCCCCTAAAACAGAGTTGAACCAACCCGTACCAATTCCTTCCCAAGGAGCTTTAGTATCGCCCTGAGTAAAACTAGCATTAGTGTGGTCAGGAGTGTACCAAGTCTTAGTAGCATCAGCAATATTATTTTCAGCCAAATCACCCAAGCGACGGTAAATTGTTTCGCCATTCTCCGAAGGAAACTGACTTTCATTGAGATTAGCAGTCCCCGCATACCAAGCCAAAGCAGCCCGATGGGAAGCACCAGCCCCGTCATCCGGCTTAAAACCAGCCAGATTATTAAGTGAAACATTAAAACCAGAATTATAAAGTTTGTGAGGTTGAATTTCATCCACCAGGATACGATTGGGATGTAGTCTTGTCTGGCTCACGCTCTGCTATTATTAATATGTAAATATTTTATCTTAAAAAAAGTGATGAATAGCGAAGAATATCTCGAAGGGGAAGAAGAAACCGAAAAATTTATGCCGCTTCTATCCCTCTACGAACATCACCCAGAGATGGAAGGTCCGGAGGTTGTCAATTTGTACAAAGATGGATGGAGAGACTTTTCTGGAATGAATTTAGAAGGAATTGTTGTCCAAGGTGAATACCTGATCGATATCGATTTAAGTGGCTCTGATTTGCACTCAAGTATTTTCCAGGGGTGCGACCTGAGCGGTGCTAATTTAAGTGACACTAATCTAGAAAATGCTAATTTGAGGAGCACTTGCTTAGTGGAGGCAAATTTTAGCAAGGCTAATCTGACTAATGCTCAATTGAAGTATGCTGACCTGAGCGGTGCTAATTTGGAGAATACTAACTTAAACAATGTTAGCCTGGCTGAGACGAACCTAACTGGCACCAATTTTGTCTCGGCTCAATGGCAGAATATTGATACAGAATCTGCGTTGTTTTGTCATACTATTATGCCGGATGGCAGCTATAAAAGCGATCCAGTTAGAGTTCTTGAAACTCAAGAATTGCTACGGCGCTACGCTGCTGGAGAAAGAAGGTTTGAGGGCATAGTCTTGTATCGGGCCGATCTTAGAGGTGTGGATTTGCCTAACATTATTATGCCGAGTGCCCACTTTGCTAATGCTAACTTAAGCGGTGTCAATTTTCAAGAGTCCTGCTTGAAGAGAGTTAATTTTAGGGGGGCAAATTTGAGCGGTGCTAATCTGTGTATTGCTAACTTGAGAGGAGCAAATTTAAGCTATACCAATTTGAAAGATGCCAACTTATATGCAGAAATGTATGGTGTAGATTTTACAGAAGCTAACCTGAGTGGGGCTGAGCTTCTGTTCACGGAATCTGCATTCTTTCGTAACACTACCTTGCCCAACGGAGAAGTTATCATTGGTCCTAGTGAATATGCTTCTAATTGGAAAAGGTAGGGTTCTATTTGCCATCAATTTGATTTCTATAAATCATGGACGTGGCAAGTTTATATTTTGCTTGAGAGAATCTCGAATATCTCCAGGAATATTTGAAAACAGCTTAATATTTTTACCTTTAAGCAAGTTTTCCAGTTCTTCAAGACTAACTAACCAAGTGTTGGGGTCTCGCCATTCAGTCACATTTTTAATGGGAGATAAAACTCGATTTAATTGCAACCGCTCTCCAATTTCATAAAACGGGTGGACTATTCCTTGCTCCCCAGCATTAGCCCAGTCTAGCGCTGATGGTTCGGCTCTGTTAGGTGTAAGAAATGTGTAAATTTTGGTATTGCGATTAACATCAGGCACCCCTTGGCTAGGATGCTCTAAAACTAGATTTGTTTTCCATGTCCAGGTAGGAATGTTAATTCCTTGTTGCCGAAAAGCCTCAGAATTGGTAAGCCCTTGATACCTAGAATCGTTGGGGAGAGCGTTACTCTTTTTCTGTGGTTCCCAATTTGTGCCATAGGTACCCGCAACAACGTAAACTTGTTTACTACTTTCAGCTAAACCTGTTACTAACTGTTCTATATTGTACCACGCAGAGGCTTCGGCGGGATTATTAGGAGCGCTAAAAAACAGATTATTGTCAGCGTTTTGCGGGATTAAGTTGGTTCCTAAAAAAGTGGCTATGTTGTCTTTGGGATATCTTGTCCGATCTCCTGAAGGGATTATATGTCCTTTGTTAAATCCCAGACTTAACCCGTTATTATTTTCATAATTGCTACCACTAATTTGAGGCCAGCCATTAGGTAATGTAGGATCGGCGATGAAATCGTCAGCTTGGCGTTGTCCGCCAATCCATGATTTATTTACCTGCCAGCTTACCCAGTTGGGAGTTTTTGTCGTGCGATTGTAAGATGCTGTGTACTGCGGTTTTTCCAGTAACAAGTTTTCGCGATAGGGATTATTGTTTGGTTCTTCAGGACTGTACCTAGCTTCTGATGGATTGCCAAATTCAAGGTGACTACTCTTAAAGAAAACATCATCTAAATAAACTCTGGTATCTCCCTCAACTTCAAACCTCAATTTAGCGCTCTGACCTCGAAACTGATCTAGCTTACTGCTATCTACATGGAAAGTTTCAAACCCTCCTCTGCCAAAACCAATTTTGTCAATATCGCTTGCATATGTCTCTAGTTTATTTTCTGGATCTGCTGAGAGATTTATCTCTTTGAGAAGGTGACTGCCAGTACCAATAATTGGTTGCCCTTGCGAGTCTGTCTTTGGTGTAGTTTCCAGCCAGACCTTAAGTTTTCCACCACGGTTCTGAAACGGCGCGTGGAGGTTAAATCGCAAATCTCCCCATTCTGGCATCACAAAGTAGTTATGTACGATTTTCTTTGTCCCACCTACTCCCATTCTCAGGGCAAAATTAGGTCGAGCCACATCGTAGCTTATGGCATCTAAGTAACCGCTACCTATTAAGTCTTTTAAGCCGGGTGTGTTGGCTCTATTCTTTGCAACTTCCTCTCCGATGGTATACCAATCTACTAAGTGGGATTGTAAAACATCTTCAGAGGAACCATTAAATAAAGACCAACCTGGGATAGTTTGAGCGCTTTTTCTGCCAGCTACAGCATCAAAATTCCCATTAAACAAAGTAGGAACTGCATAATCACCCCGCATCCTATCTGTGTAGGTATTATCCTCGTAAACCGAAACCCGATTCTTCTTCAAATAATCCTCAAAGTCACCCAACTCATTTTTAGTCTTCTTCCCACCATCAAAATAAGGCCGTAATTGAGAACCTCCCCCCAAAACAGAGTCGAACCAACCCGTACCAATTCCTTCCCAAGGAGCTTTAGTATCGCCCTGAGTAAAACTAGCATTAGTGTGCTCAGGAGTGTACCAAGTCTTAGTAACATCAGCAATATTATTTTGCTCCAAATCACCCAAGCGACGGTAAATTGTTTCGCCATTCTCCGAAGGAAACTGACTTTCATTGAGATTAGCAGTCCCCGCATACCAAGCCAAAGCAGCCCGATGGGAAGCACCTTCCCCATCATCCGGCGTAAAACCAGCCAGATTATTGAGTGAAACATTCCAATCAGATTTCCAGTTCGTTCCCGAAAGTTCCCGCCCGTTAATTGTATTCCCAATACCATTAGTTTGGTAGTAATTGTCAGCATAAGTGACATTATTCCAAACCTTAATTTCCGGATCTTGAATATTAAGGAAAGGTCCAGAAAAAGAATTATCATCGTAATCGTAAGGGTCAATAGTCGTCATCTGAAGGTCGCGATTTGCGCTATTCGTACCTCCGGCATCAGGTAAAAACGTACCCAAACGCTGTACAATTTCACTATTAACAACAGCCCCCTGACCGAAACCAACAAAATGTAGCGGCGAGTTGAAAACAGCTCCTTGATTGCGGATTAACTTGCCCGTACTATCATAAAGTTTACCCTCCTTTCCGATAGAACCGCCCTCCTCCAAATCGAGTTGTACCATTGAGGCAAATAAAACATCTGCGGCTGCCTCAGCAAAACCCGAATTGTAAAGTTTGTGAGGTTGAATTTCATCCACCCAATTAGCTAGCAGCACTAATGGCTTGCCATATTGAGGAGACCGAACGGCGTTACTAAATATCCAATCGTTTCCTTCGGGGGCAACTGACTGCCACTTCCCAGTTGCAGAGTTATATTTCTGAACGGCACCTCCTTCTTCATAAATGTGTTTAGCAACTCCATTAAGTTGGTTGTCAATCAGTTGGCTGTGTTCCGGTTCGCCAGGCTCTAAACCCCGCGTTAAAACAGTGACGCTGCTGAAAGTATTGCTATTTTTTACCGTGGGCAGAAGAGTTTTAAACTCACCTGTTACGGGTTGACCTGTACCTAGCTGTTTTCCATTTTCTCCCAAAGCTTCCACAGCCCAGTAGTATTTCTGGCCGGCTGTTAACATGAGACTGGGAGGAAGAGTAAACTCCTCAAAGTTACCAGGCTTACTGACGCCGTTCCAAGTCCAATTACCAGTATCTTTACTCCACTTAGCAGTCAGGATACGATTGGGATTGTAGTCTTGTGCCGATGTTAGAGCCTCTAACCCAGGCCACCTATCCCCCGGTAATAATCCTTCCTCTTTGGGAAATACGCTGACATAAAGATTGACTTCATGAATGTCTTTATCTGGGTCTAAATTAGGAAGACCGCATTCCTCATTTTTGCCTTTAATATCCCACTCAAAAGTAGGAGTTAAAGGATTGCTATCATTCTCGCTATTACCAATCGGTCCCTTTAATTCCAGCCAATTTTTAACAGAAGCTATTGCCAAACCTTTAGGATTTCCGCCGATACCAATGGGAGCGCGTTTCGTGCCATCCGGGACGCTAAACTCAAAGTTATTAATCCAATTTCCCCCCGTAATTTCGTAGTCGGCCGCAATACTGACAAGAGGGTTGATATCGTCAATGGGCACGCGGGCGAAGTCGGCTTGGGTCGCATTTCGCTCAGTGTCAGTCGCGAAACCAACGGTACCCACTCCCCTGTCTCGTGCGTCAAGCTTGTAATTGCCGGGATTCTCTATAGCCTTAATCATTTCCTGAACATCGAAAACGTAGGAACTTCCTCCCAAATTTGTGGTGGGATAGGAAGCAATCAAATATTTGCCGTCGCTCGAAAGCGCTAGGTTGTTAGTTAAGCTGTCGGGAATCGGTCGAGTCGCAGCCACCAATTGAGGATTGGGTCCCAGCGGGTCTTTGATAATGCCTATATTTCCACCCTCGCGCGTACCTATATTTGCCCTAGAGTTGCGGCCGGCAACAAACGCATATTTCCCGTCTGGCGTTACTGTTACAGCCACTGCCTCGTTGACATCAAAATAGTCATTAGCTAGGCCCAGCGACAGAGGAGCGTAGCTGACTTTAGCACTAAAGTTGAGGGGGTCATCAGACTCAATTTCGAGTACCCCAAAGCCCTGGCCGTCATTCTGAAGCTTGATCTGCTCCCCATTACTTATGGTGAGGACACTAGCAAATCCGTTGGTGAACACCATTTTCTTGGGGTCGGGAGTAGCAGCTATGCCCTCTGTCTCTGATGCGGTGGGAATTACTCCAATCTGCTGCTGCCACTTGCGATCGTTAGAACCCTCAGCCTTCGGTTTGTCGGCGGGGTCAATGTTGACAGCGTAAATGCGGCGGTTAGGTGTTTGTTCGTTATTGTCGGAACCTGTGGCAAACAGTCGCCGCCCGTCGCTGCTGATAGCCAACTGGCTCAATCCCAGCGGCGATGAGACGTTAATTGTCTGAACAACGGTATGATAAGTTGCCGAATTCGGATTGATGTCGAGAACGTAGATGTTGGGGCGATTTTGGTCGGCAATGTAAGCATAATTGTCTTTGGGGTCGATAACAATAGCTTGCGGTCTGGCTCCAGAGGGCAAGCTAATCGCATCTACAGTCGCCGTTTCAGGAGTAGTGTCTATCTCTCGCAGGGCTATCAAATCCACCACAGACACGCGGCCGGTGTCGCGCAGAGTCACGTAGCCGCGGGTAGCATTGTTGGTAGGCGCGATCGACTCCGGTCGGTCTGATGGGATATTGGGATTACCCACAGGAATGTTAAAAGCAACCGCCAATTTATCGCTGGTCTGGGTTTCAACAGTTGATAAAGGGTCTTTGAGGTTAATAACGTTGATTTTGTCGCCCGTGCGTTCGGTCACCAGCGCCAATTCAACGCAGGTAGGGGCGAGGCGGATATTTTCTTCACTTTCTAGTTCGACAATCTCGTAATCTCCAGTACCCGGCCCGAAGCGCTTTTTCTGCTTCCTCGATACTACAATGCTGGATTCACCGACAGGTACGGTAATCGGAATTTTGACAGCAATTTTGTAGCGATTTTCTCCTAAATCTGTGTTTTTATCCGGTATCGAAATGCCGGGATAAGTTTTGTCGCCGACGCGGAAGCTGACAGTTAAATCCTCAAATTCACCGCCCAAATCATTGGAGTTATTCAGGAAATTGCTGCCTGTCAGGACGACGGTTGGGGATCCATTTTCCAACTTAAATTCAGCGGATTGAAGCACTGGAGGTGCGAAGGGGTCTGCTGGGAATAATGTCGGTATATTTAGAGTCGCTGTGACGCTGGGAATCCCTTCTGGATCGAGTTCGACACCCGCAGGAGTGACTACAGGTAAACCGACTTGTGGAATGGCGATGACTTTCAATCCAGATTGCAGGTATTTAGCTAAGTAAGCAAGGAGTAAGATTGTCGCGGCGAATTGAGCTCCGGTGGCGGCGGCGATACCGATTAAGCCGGCATTGGCTCCTAAAAAGGTGCTTTGGAGACCGAAATTAGTTGAGAGGCTGAGGGCTTTAGAAGTTTTAAGGGTAGCATCTACATTTGCGATAGTGAATAACTGTTCCAGTGTGGGAACTGGAGCTTGTAAAAACCCCAGAGTTGGAAATGCAAACATCGCCCATTCGCCACTATCTAAAACACCAGGTAATGGTGGGGAATTGGTTCGGATGGTACCCGAAGCATCGACGTAGCCGGATTCTTGAATCAGCCAAGTTGGGTTTTGAATATTGTTAGCATCCGGCAGCGAACCTTTTCGCATGAATAAAACTTCGGTACCGGGAGATAAGCCGGCGGGGGCTGGAATTGCTAATTGAGCGGGCAATTTCAGAGATTCATCACCCAAGTCTAAATTGAAGCCTCCGGCAAACTGCAAACCGTCGGGAAGTTGTAGGGATAGAGCATTGCTGCTTAGAGATGTCAAGCTAATAGCTGTATTTTCGGCAAGAGCACCGGGCGGCACCATCACAATTGAACCGTCACTGCCAGTAACTGCACCGCCATTTACTCCTAAAATTGTTCCGGCGGCGGCAGGCAGGGAGACTCGTACTGGCACGACTTGTTCGGCTGCTCCGTGAATGACGGTAACGTTAGTAACTCCTTCTTCTATTGCAGTAATAATGCCGTCTGAATTCACTTGCAATAAGTTGGAGTTTCCGGGGAAATAGCGAGTTCCTGTGGAACCGAATTTCAAATCGGGGGATTGGATGATCTTGTCAATTCCTACTAAAAGCGCTCGCCCCATTCCGGCTGTCATCGTGACTGCCTTGGGATAGACATTCAAACCATAAATCTCTGCTAATGCTTGATTGAATTCTGCATCGTTGGTTGGGGCTGGCAATTCTCCTACTCGCACTGCTGTTACTGCTTGCAAGTTATTTCGACTCGCGCTCAAAATTGAAGTACCGTTGATCAAACCCGTTACATTTCCAGCAGCATCTATTGGCGCTATTTCTGGATTGAATGAAGTGTAAGTTAAATAAGAATCCGGCAGCACGACATTCTGTTGGTCGGCAAAATCTCCCAGCACAATCAATTCCGTACTTTCTCCCGCATCCAGTCGGGGATTTCGCTTCACAAAATCTAGATTCAGCAGCGGAACATCGCTGACATTGACTGTTACCCGCGCGGGAGTTGAACTCCCAAAAGCGTCGCTGGCAAGGAAATCAAAGCTGGCAATTCCAGAGAAACCGGGTGCCGGTTTAAACGATACTTTGTTAGTTAAGGGATTGAAAATTACAGTACCGTTTACTGGATTGAGGACGCTAATTGTCAGAGGGTCGCCCTCTGCATCTGTGGCTAGATTGTCTAATGAAATAGTTGTCTCTAATTCTGTGTAAGTTCGAGCGCTTGTCGGCGAAACAACGGGCGGATTGTTGTCAGAATTCGGGGGATTGGCTTCGGCGAGTAATTGTTGTCCTAGCGGAGTATTGCGCCACTCTTTGTCAGGGTTGATGACTGTATCCAGCAGCGGTGCGTTTCCGGTCGCGCCGCTAATTTTAAAGATTAGGTCATTGTAATCTCTGTCCGAGTTAGGAGGCGACATATCTTCGAGGGCAAAGGTGTTGCCGCTGCCGGTAATGTCGGCTATTTGTAGCAGATGAGCGGTATCGTTGGGATTGGCTGTGGCGATACTAAATAAGGGACGGTTTTCGGGGAACAAATTTCCCGAATACGAGGATTGAAGCGATGACTGTACTGTACCATTGGGGACTAACATGACGGCAAAGGTGTCGCCTGGTAGCATGGAGAAAGTTTTGATACCCTGATATTCGCCGCTGCCCCAATCCCCGTCGAATGGCATCGCACCAGTAAATTTTGCGGATTCTGTAGAGTCGCTAATTACAATGTGTCCGTCGGTGGAATTGCTTAAAACTCTACGGGATGCTTCGGCGATAAATTCTGGAGTACCGGGTGTGAATGCGGACATTCCGGCCAGGCTGAAAATTCCGAGTTCGCCTTCAAAGGAGCCGCCATCAAATACATAGTCAAATTTGACTTTTCCTTGGTTATCTACAAGGAAAGTACCGGGGATTGGTAAATTGGCTGTTGTTGTTATTGATAAATTTGTTGGGGGATTGATATTGCTTTAGAAGTTGCCTGTACTCTGTGTGGAATAAGATTGACTGTCTGCAATACCGTCCGAAAATTGAGCCGATTCTTCTGCCTCTAACGGCAGCAAACCGCTCGATACATCTGCGGGTTTTGGCGCAATTTCGGTATCAGAATATGTGGGCTGGGCGACGGTAGTTTCTGTGGGAGTTGAATTGCTATTATAAGGGTTTGAATTTGGTTCTGGTGTGGATTTAAGAGTTGAGGGTGAAACGCTTGTTTCGACTGAGGCTATCTGTGCCGTACCTGCTGCTGTTTCTGATGGAGTTGAGAAAAGTGTCTGTATAGGAGAATCGGTTTGTACGCTAGAGTTTGAGTGAGAAATTAGCGGGTCGGTATCGAGAGAATTAATGACAGTTGCCGGGGAGTTTTCAGTCTCTAATTCTGCTGCTGTGAAGGTGACAGCGATGTCCGTATCAATTGTATCCGCAGTGAATTCAGCAAGAGCGAAATCGTCTGTTTTTGGTGGCAATTGTTGGCTTTCAAATTCGGCTGTTATTTCAGCAACAGGGATATCGCGTTCAACCGTATCATCCGCTTCGGGTGCGGCAACAATTGACTCAGTTTTTGTTGCCAATTTTTCTGTTTCTAATTCGGCTGCTATTTCAGGGAAAGCGGTATCATGTTCAATTAAATCGACAGCCTTTTCTGTAGCAATAATCTCAGCGGTTGTTGTGGAAAATTGTTCAGTTTCAAATTCGGCTGCGTTTTCGGTAACAGCCCGGTCATTTTCCTGAGTACCAGCAGCCTTTTCTGCGGGAATAACCTCAGAAATTTGGGTCGGCAATTGTGACGCAGTATTAGGAAGATTGTCATTGGTTTCTCTTGGCAATTCTTCGCCCCAATTATCGGCAATCTCAGATGTTTTTGCAGGAGGCTGTGACGCGATGGGAGTGGGAATTAGCAGAGTTTCAGCGGTTGGTGGGGAAGCAGCATTATTTACAGCATAGTCGGCTGAAGCCGGCAATTTAGGAATGCGATTAGTTGCAGTTGTGTCGGTTTTAATTAATTCAGCATCTGCTGACTCGCTGACAATTGATTCTGCTGATACTGGCCGTTCTATTTCCGAATTTAATTCATTAGGGCTAACACTGGGTGTCTCTGGGGGAGAGGCTGTTTGTTCTATTTGTTGCGATTCTTGAGTATCAGATTTGCCAACTGTTGATGTTTCTGTGGCTGGCGATTCTTGGCTGTCTGAGTTAGCAACTGTTGATGTTTCTGTGGCTGGCGATTCTTGGCTGTCGGATTTACCAACTGTTGATGTTTCTGTTTGCTGAGGTTTTTGTTGGTCGTTATCAGCAGTTATCGATGGTGTTTCTCCCTGGGATTTATCACCGGAATTGGTAACAGTTGATTCTCGGGTAAATTTCGGATCGGATTTATCCGATTCACCCTTCAGTTTTTGAATTAACTGGGAGTGAATTGATGCGGAGAAGGGGTCAACTAATTGGCTGAGGGGAATGATTTTAGATATAGCGCCCGTGACTCGGAATGTGATATCATCGTAATCCCGATCGCTCCCTTGAATCAGCCCCATGTCTTCCATGACGAAGAGTTGACCTTCGCCTGTAATATCGGCAATTTGACCGATACTGAAGCCGTCGCTGGGATTGTCTGTAGCTATTGAAAATAGGGGTTTTTTGTCGCCGCCGATTGCGGGGTTGTCGTATACTTGCTGTACGGTGCCGTTGGGTACTAGCATGAAGAAGAATTTGTCCCCAGGCGTCATGGCAAATGTTTTTGTGCCGAGGTATTGCCCGGAATTGAGGTTTTCTGAGCTGTTAGGATCGGTGTAATATGCTCCTTCTAAATCGTCATCCATTGCGATGTAGCCCTTTGTCGAGTTGCTTAAAGCTCGACTTGCTGCTTCTTTGATGAACGCCTCGGAACCGGGAACGAATTTTTCCATTCCGAGTAGGCTGACGATGGCTAGTTGTCCGCTATACCAGCCGCCGTCGGATGTGAATTGTATGCCGATTATTCCTTTTTCATCGACACTGAATGCGTTTGAGTCAAAGTTGATGTTGGTTGGGGGAGTTGAGGTTTGATCTGGTTCTGGGGTTGAGGTTTTATTGGGTTCTAGATTAGTGGCTGTATCTAAGTTTTTGGTGGTGGAGATTTCGGTAGGTGAAGTTTTGTTGGGTTCGGATTTGTCAGTGGTTGATGTAGTCGCAACTGAGGTTTTGTTGGATTCTGATTTATCAGAAGCTGACGCAGTTGCAGGTGATGTTCGATCTGGTTCTGATTTGTCAGTCGTTGATACAGTTGCAGGTGATGTTCGATCTGGTTCTGATTTATCAGTCGTTGATGTAGTTGCAGGTAATGTTCGATCTAGTTCAGGGTTTTCAGTGGCTGAGGCAGTTGCGGGTGATGTTGTATTTTCTCCTGAATTGTCAGACGTTGATGCAGTTGCCGATGATATTTTGTTTGGTGATGACTCGAAGAAGAGTGTAGTCTCTGATGATAAAGGCGTTTGGTGTTCTTCGGGTTTTGAAGTCGTTTCAGCGGTAGCGGGTAATGGCGTTTTGTCGGAAGCTTTTTCGCTCGTGGTAGATGCAGTTACAACTGGTAATGTTTTGTCCGAATCTTGTTCTGATTTTGTGGAGGCGGTTGGCGATAATTGTGTTTTATTTTCCAGCAATTGATCGGGAACAGCGGTTGTAGCTGCTGTGGTTTTATTTAGTTCTGAGCTGCTGATTGACGAGTTGACTGGAGGTATGTCAGTCGCAGATTTATTAGAATCAGAAGAAACGTTATTTGAGGCAATTCGATTTGGGTTGGTTAGGGGGTCTCCTAAGTCCGAGTCGAGTTTACCAATTAGGGGGTCAACTTCAGAATTTGTTGTATCCCTGAGAGTGCTGTTAGTTATCAGAGGGCTGGTGTTAGCCTCCGGTATGCTGTTAATATTGGAGGCTTTATTAATAATAAAAGCATCAGCTTCTGTTCGACTGAATTCGGATGCGGGCCCGCTTGCGGGTTCTATTAAGTTAAGTTGTTCGGGGTTTTGAGAAGAGCCCGGAGTTTGATCTAATAAGGTTTTGTTAGTCTGAATTCCCGGCCGTTGTGGGGCGAAAGTTGGGGCAAGTCCGGGAATTAAGGATTCCATTTCTGTTAAAGGTTCTCTAATCTGGTCGGTTAAAGGCACTCTGGGCGCTCCTTGAGAAATGGTTAATTTTTTTTAAATCATTATTCAGCGGTTGCTCATCATTATCGGCTCGGCTCGATGATAAAGATATTCGGGAAAATACATAATTTTAGAGCTTTTTTGGGTGTTGCTAGTCTGTTGGATTTCCAGTATATTTACTGGTAGTTTTTCAACTTATGCTAAATCTTTATGAAGGTAAGTTTTTTCAGGCAGGAAAATACTTAAATAACCGATCGCACACAGGGTCTCTCTTTGTTACCATCGGCTTGAATTATTATTAATCTGAGATGTTGCACCAATATCAATAAGGGGCTTTTTTGTAGGTGGGGGCGGGTTTATTTAACCTGTCTGCACCCCTTAAAGCTTTTGGTGAACCCGCGCCTACAGGTTTTTGATTGCGGGTGCAATATCTGGGATCGATACTCACCCCGTCAGGAAATCGAGCTCTTGCTTAACGATGGTTGGCCCTGGATCGCAACTGCGCCCTCTACAGTTAATTGTCAGTCCCTTCCCTGTTCAAAACTTTCCTTCCCCGAACCCTTCCCCTTGCTCTCGGCTTCCTGTAAAGTAAATAATTGTAAAGAAATATGAGTTTTCTCTTATCCTCTGGTTAAGACCGCCAGCTAGCATTCACAATTAAGACCCGGATTATAAGTTCCTATGTCACAGCTTTTCCCGCGAAAATTTCTAGCCTCTGTTGCCGCATTTTTTCTGGCTTTGTCCGTGTGGACGATCGCACCTGCGGCCCACGCTTTCAACAACCCCGATTTGTTGCCGTCAACTCAGACGCCGATCATTGATTTAGCTAAAGCCCTCACGGATATTGAAGAACAAACTTTGGCAAAAAATTTAAAGGCATTTGAAGCCGAAACCGGCTGGAAACTGCGAGTGCTGACTCAGTACGATCGCACCCCCGGTTTGGCTGTCAAAAGCTATTGGGGGCTAGATGACAAGAGTGTGTTATTAGTTGCTGACCCGCGAGGGGGCAATTTGCTCAATTTTAATGTGGGCGACTCGCTGTATCCGCTGCTGCCGCGCACTTTTTGGGTGGAACTGCAAACCCGCTACGGTAATCAATTTTTTGTGCGGGACAATGGCGAAGATCGAGCGATTATTGAATCTTTGGAGTCCATAGAAGGCTGTTTGCGTCAGGGCGGATGCCGCGTGGTTCCCGGTTTGCCGAGGGAACAGTGGGTTCTGACGTTAATTACGTCGGTGGTTGGTGGCGTCATCTGCGGGTTTGCGGCTCAGCCTCGGAAGCCGGGACAGGTTGTGGCTTGGCAGTGGGCGCTGATTTTTTCGCCGCTGTGGGGCATTCTGTTTTTTGCTTTCGGACTGGGGCCGGTGGTGACTCGGACTTCTGACTGGTTGCCTGTGGTTCGGAATGTGTCCGGTTTTGCGATCGGAGTTTTGGTGGCATTCCTGACTCCGGTGTTGGGCAAATCTTCTTCGTCGGAAACTTAGGAATGAGAATTAAATAAAATCCACTTTTCATGTTTGTTGTGGGATGGGTGTCGGGCCCGTCCTTTCTGGGCGGGCCCGACGCCCGTCCCACAAGAAAAAAGGGAAATTATTTAATTGACGATCCTTAGTTGTCAGTTGGCAGTCAACAGTCAACAGTCAACAATCAACAGTCAACGAATGACTAAAAGCTGGTAAGCTGATACCTGACAACTCACAGGCAACAGCTATCCAACAAATGGAATGGCACGTAAGCGATGCCCAGAGTCTGGGATTAATCGATAACGAAATTGGCGACCACGGTTTTTCCGCGGCGGAGTACGAAATAGTCCGCCGCGTGATTTATGCGACTGCTGATTTTGAGTACAAGTCTTTAATTAGTTTTTCCGATCAGGCTTTGCAGGCTGGGGCGGCGGCTTTGGCTGCTCGAACTACGATTGTGGTAGATGTGCCGATGGTGCAGGTGGGCATTACGCCCTTGATCCAAAGTACCTTTGCGAATCCGGTTTACTGTTCGATGGAGGCTTTGACGCGCCCCCAAAGGGAAAGGACGCGGGCGGCTTGGGGGATTGAAACTTTGGCAAGACGCTATCCTGAAGGGATTTTTGTGGTGGGCCAGGCTCAAACTGCTTTGTCGGCGATCGTAGATTTGATTGAATCTGAGGAAATTCGGCCAGCTTTGGTGATTGGGACTCCTTCTGGGTTTGTGGGGGTTGATGTGGCTAAGTCGCGGCTGCACGATTCGATGATTCCTCACATTCGGATTGAGGGCCGCAAGGGGTCTGCGGTGGTGGCTGTGGCTATTGTTAACGGGCTGGTGGATTTGGCTTGGCAAGCTTACGGCCAAGAGGGGAACAGTTGATCGAGAAGTCAGTCGATTTTAGATTTTAGATTTTAGATTTTAGATTGACTCCACAGATGAATCTGAGAGCTTGAACTAATACTAAATTCGGGTTAGAAATCCCTTTTATAAGACTCGGCGGTTGAAACCGATCCTAGACTTGCCTTGCGTCTCTCTCTAAGAGACTAAAAAATAAAGGGGGTATTAGAGCCGGATTTGGGAGAATTCATGCTCTTTGAAGCCTCGATTTTTTTCTAGAGATACAGGAGTCATCCAAAATTTGGCAAGTTGCCGATCGCGCTTAGGAATGAGAATTAAATAACTTCCACTCTTGAAAGTGGGATGGGCGTCCCGCCCGTCATGAGTGGACGGGCAGGACGCCCATCCCACTATAACAATTAAAATTGTAAGTTATTTAATTCGCGATCCTTAACATGAATGTGGGCTGGTTCGCCTCGATCGGAACTAAAAAAGATGAAACTGTAGGGGCAAACCTGAAGAACCGTAGGCATTACGAGCTATAAGAGTGAATTTTGTCCTAAGTTGAAATTGCGATCGCTCTTAAATTTGTGGCTACGATGAATATTAATAATCAGCGGACGATCGCCTTTTTACATCTCTGCTTGGATTAGTGCGATCGCGGTCTTTTTTCCTGCCTTTTTTAATCTGTTGGCTCATTTCTACAAACAAATCTCTGCGTAAATAAGGATAGTCGCTCACCCACACGTCACGGCTGGGAATATAAATATCTGAAACTTTGGCAATTCTGCCTAAATCTTCTTGATTTGACATAATTAACATTAAAGCAGCTTGACCGGGGACAATTCCTTGGTGATCTTTCCGCAATGGAGCTCGAAGTGTAGTAGTAAATCCCGTTTTGTCACCAACTTCTAAGTTGATTCGTGGCTCTAGGTTGTCAACTATTACGAGTTGTCCTTTTTGATTGACTGTTTCTTCTTGACTTGTGACTTCATCTGTAATATATATATCCAAAACTCGTCCTTGCCAAAAACCGCAGTATTGATATTTGCGGCATTCTGCATTCCGCAAACTCGCCCACAAAATGGGCCCCCACAGCCAGTACAAACCAGCTATCAATCCGGTGATTAAAACTAGCGGCGCGACATCGGAACCGGCGAAGTTGTAGACTACCAGGAGGAAAACTACGCTGACTGCTGAGATTAACATTCGCCTCAAAAAATCGGGCGGTTTTCCCCAGATATATTTGTATTGCGCTCCCGTGGCGACGGCGGGAATTAGTTCTTGAAAGGTTTCGCGGGTTAAGGGAATTAGCATAGGAAGTTTGGCAACGAGCAATGTACGGGATGCAACGGCTGTCTGTTCGGAAGCTGATTATATTAAGGCATTTAACAGATTTAACTGATTGATGTTGAAGTCACAAATCAGAAGTTATATCATGTGCGATCGAGTGACCGCGATTAAAAGGGCGGGTTTTTGAGATTGTCAATTATTGGCTGATATTTTTCGTGAACCCGCCCCTACCGTATTAGGGGTAATCGACCGGACATAATATTAGAAGTCAGATTAATTCCACATTACCAATGACTAATGACTAATGATTAATGACTAATGATTAATGACTACAAGATTTTTTCCAGGCCGTAAACGAGCGATCGCAATTCAAGGACTTTGCGTATAGACAGCAAGACTCCTGGCATATAACAAGCTCGATCGCTGGTATCGTGTCGTAAAGTATAAACTTGACCGGCGCCGCCAAAAATTACCTCTTGGTGGGCAATTAAACCGGGTAAACGGATGCTGTGAATGCGAATCCCTTCATCGGCCAGTGAACCTCGAGCTCCGGCTAATTTTTCGGTTTCCTCAACTTCTGGCAGATTGAAAGTTTTTCCCATCTCTGCTAACATTTGGGCAGTTTGAATTGCCGTGCCGCTGGGGGCGTCGGCTTTTTGATTGTGGTGCAGCTCGATAATTTCTACGTGTTCAAAATACTGAGATGCCGTGACGGCGGCTTGTTGGAGCAAAACCATGCCGATCGAGAAATTGGGTACGATCAAACAGCCGATGCTAGCTTTATCGGCAAATTCAGCTAATTTTTGAATTTGCTCGCTGCTCAAGCCAGTAGTGCCGACTACCGGGCGAATGCCGTAAGCTATGGCCGATCGCACGTTTTCATAAACTGACGAAGGGTGCGTAAAATCTACCATCACGCCTAACTGCTTTTCCTGAGCTGCTAATACCAGCATTCCTTGCAAGTCGTCAGTGATGGGAACTTCTAACGGGCCGCATCCGGCTAATTCGCCGGCATCGGCGTTGAGGCACTCAGGAGAGCGGTCTACAGCCCCAAATAAGGTCATATCACTAGCATGGGCGATCGCCTTAATTACTTCGCGGCCCATTTTGCCTGCTGCACCGTTAACAATCACCGGAATCGGAAGTTGATTCGCCATAATCTCAAAAATATCCTGAAAGTTCGATCGACTAAATTTTAACGCTTGTGCGAATTTGGGGAAACAAGCAATGAAAGACAGGATTTGTCGGCAAATCTTCAAAAACCCGGTTCCCATTCGAGAAATACTTTGCCTGCATCGAGTAATTAGCTTAAAGAAACTCGGTTGCGGCACAAGTTCTGAAAAAATTACATTCAATCTCATATTAAGCTCAATTCTGTAAGAACAGACTTGTGCAAAGCTAATTTGCACCGACATATTTTTTCTGTGACTGCCAAATTCTCTCGAAATCTTCGATATGTCATGTCTGTGGCAACTGGCCTCAACCTGAGTTCTCAAAACCGACGGGTGAGGATTTTGCCTGCAATGCTTGTGGGCGCGACTGTAACGCTGCTGAATATGGGAGTTCGGCAGTTGGGAGGCCTGCAAAGCTGGGAGTTGGGGAGTTTTGACTCGTTAGTGCGCTTGCAGCCAGATTCCGGCCCGGATCCGCGACTGCTGGTAGTGGAAATTTCTGAAGCCGATATTCAAGCTTTGGGGAGATTTCCGGTTTCCGACGGTGCGATCGCTCAAACCTTGACAAAACTGCAAAAGTATCAGCCAAAAGTCATCGGTTTGGATTTGTACCGGGATTTGCCTCAAGCGCCGGGACACCAAGAATTGCTGGCAGCGCTGAAAGCACCGAATGTGGTGGCGATCTATAAATTGAGCGATTCAGAAAGTCAGGGAGTGCCTGCGCCTCCGGGGATACCGCCCGATCGAGTTGGTTTTAACGACTTCGTGCTCGATCCTGATGGTGTTGTACGCCGCAATTTGCTCTCAGTCTCGCAACCAGACAAAAAGATTGCTTTATCGTTTTCTATGCAAGTGGCTTTGCTCTATCTCAAAGACAGAGTACAGCAGAAAAATAGCGCTGTTCATCCCCACCAAATCGACTGGGGAAAGGCAGAATTTGTGCCTTTAACTTCTGACAGCGGCGGCTATGCAAATATTGACACCACAGGCTACCAAATTCTGCTCAAATACCGTTCTGGTAAGGATGTGGCGCGACAAGTCAGTATCAGGCAGGTATTGAACGGGGAAATTGAACCAAGCTGGGTTAAGGACAAGATTGTGCTGATCGGGACGACGGCACCGAGTACCAGAGATTTGTTTTTGACGCCTTACAGCCCGGTTAAAAAGCAAAGTCCGAAAATGCCGGGGGTGTTGCTGCACGCGCAAATGCTCAGCCAAATATTGAGTGCGGTTTTGGATGGACGATCGCTGTTTTGGGTATGGCCGGAATGGGCGGAAATTTTGTGGAACGGTGCTTGGGCGATGGTTGGCGGGGTTGTGGCTTGGCGGATTCAGCATCCTGCGAGGGCGGGATTGGCTGGGGGTGTGGGATTGATGGCTTTGTTGGGGATTAGTTATGGAATTTTTACCCTGGGTGGTTGGATACCGTTAGTGTCGCCGACTTTGGGTTTGGTGGTGACTGGTGTGGGTGTCAGTGCTTACAGGAAGCTTTACGATGCTTTTCACGATTCTCTAACGGGTTTGCCCAACCGGGATTTGTTCGTGGATTGCGTGGGGCGGGCGATCGCCAATACTAGGGGCCGCCACAGCCATCTGTTTGCGGTGCTGTTTCTGGATTTAGACAGGTTTAAGGTGATTAATGATTCTTTGGGTCATTTGGTGGGGGATGAACTGCTGATAGCGGTGGTGCTGCGGTTGAGGGCAAGTATTGGTCGCGCGGATACTGTGGCGCGGGTGGGAGGCGATGATTTTGCGATTTTGGTGAGGAATATTGATGTTGACAGTGCTGTGGATTTGGCCGATCGAATTCACAAAGCTTTAATTGTGCCTTTTGAGTTGAATGGGCAGGAGGTGTTTGTGACTGCAAGCATCGGGATTGCCCTGGGGGGCGAACCCGCTGCTACTGTCAGGGAACAGCCGGAACACTTGCTGCGGGATGCCCACACGGCGATGTACCGGGCGAAGGCTTTGGGAACGGGAAGGTATCAGGTGTTTAATGCTTCGATGCACGCTTTGGCGGTGGAGAGGTTGCAGTTGGAGACGGATTTGCGGATTGCCCTCAAGCGTCGGGAATTTTTGCTGCACTATCAGCCGTTTGTCTCTTTGGCAAGCGGGAGGATTATTGGGTTTGAGGCTTTGGTACGCTGGCAACACCCGCTGCGGGGTTTGATTGGGCCGATCAAGTTTATTCCGGTGGCTGAGGAAACGGGGGCAATTGTGCCGCTGGGTGAGTGGGTGTTGGAGGAGGCTTGTCGGCAGTTGCGGCTGTGGGAGGAAATGTTTGGTTTCGATCGAGCTTTGATTATGAGTGTAAATTTATCTGGGAAGCAGTTTGCTCAGCCGGATTTGGTCGATCGCCTGAAGGTGATTTTGGAAACAACGGGTTTGAGTGCCGAGAGTTTGAAGTTGGAGATTACTGAGAGTGTGGTGATGGAGGATGTGGAGTCGGCGATCGCGGTTTTGAAGCAGATGAAAGCGTTAAATGTCAAGTTGGGAATTGATGATTTTGGCACTGGTTATTCGTCGTTGAGTTATTTGAGTCGGTTTCCTACGGATACTTTGAAGGTTGATAAGTCGTTTGTGGGGCGAATGGAGCTCGAAAGCGAGGGGGAGAATGTGGCGATCGTGCGGACGATTGTGGCGCTGGCTCATGCTTTGGGTATGGATGTGATTGCTGAGGGTGTGGAGACGGCGGCACAATTAGCCCGGTTGAGGTCGATCGGCTGCGAATACGGCCAAGGTTATTTTTTTGCTAAGCCGTTACCCAGCGAGGCTGCGACTGCTTTGATGGCTTCCGATCCCCAGTGGTAGTTGTGGGTTATTAGTTATTAGTTATTGTACAGATAGTGATCGTGGCCCGATCGCCCTTAGCTCAAAATGGTGTTTCTGCCTGTAAGTGCAGCTTTTCTCCCAACTGCGGATGCTCAAACGAAAGTTCCCGCGCGTGCAAGTGTAGCCGCTTCGCAGCATCCCGACATCCGTAAAGTCGATCGCCCAAAATCGGTATCCCCAACCCTCGAACATCCGCTGCATGAACCCTCAATTGATGCGTGCGTCCCGTCAGCGGCAAAAACTCGACGCGATCGCAATTTCCCTCCCTCGTCATTACCTGAAAGCGAGTAACACTGGGCTTTCCGCACTCCCAATTGACTTGCTGGTAAGGGCGATTTTCTGGATCGCCCCAAAGTGGAAGATCGATCGTCCCCGCATCTATTTTTACAGTACCCGAAAGCACCGCTTCATAAACTTTGTGAACCTGCTTTTGTGCAAATTGCTGCCTGAGTTGACTGCTAGTTTCTTTGTCCCGCGCCAATAGCAAAATCCCAGATGTTTCCCAATCTAAACGATGCACAACTGTCAAATTTAAACTATCAAGTAACAAGTTACGCAAACGACTGAAAACACTATCTTGATTTTCTAAATAACGACCTGGGACTGACAGCAACCCTGAAGGTTTATTCACCGCAATTAACCATTTGTCTTCATAGATAATCGGTAGCATTTGGGTAACGGGCAAGATGCCCGTTCCACAAGAAATATTATTGCTTGTGGGGAGTAGGGGTTGGGCTTCTAGCCCGCTCGCAACGGGCAAGATGCCCGTTCCACAAGAAATATGATGATTTGTGGGGAGTAGGGGTTGGGCTTCTAGCCCGCCCGCAACGGGCAAGATGCCCGTTCCACAAGAAATATTATTGCTTGTGGGGAGTAGGGGTTGGGCTTCTAGCCCGCCCGTCAAACCCTCATTTATATTATTAGAAACAATCGGGTTTTGAGCCAATCCTGACAGCAAAAAACCCATCAACGGCTGACACCGATCGCCACAAGCACCATAAAATTCTCCCTGAATCTTATCGCCCGATGGCGGCCCCCACCAAAACTCAGCCATTGCCAGCGGTTTCAGATGGTGTACTGCCGCGTAGTGGAGCAATTTTGGCGCGCAACAGTCGCCGGTGCCAGTGGGAATAGAATTTGTTGGCATCAATGAGGAGATCGAGCTCGATTTCCCCAAAAAATTCATCAGAGTGTAAGCCGCGTGCATTTGCGTCTGAAGTTCGCGGGAAAGTTCTTTTCGCCGCTGTTTCAACGCGCGCATCCGCCGATCCGCAGCTTCAATTAATTGTTTTAGCGGCTGCAATGTTTCATCCCGCTGCCGTTTCAATTGCCTGCGTTCACTTTTCTCCAAACGGCTTTCTTTATTCAGTTGTTCCAGGGCAATCTCTAGCGTTTCTGCTGCGAGAGTTTGACACAGTAACTGGCGTTTTTCGTCTCGCTGCTGCTTGCAATTGCGATGCCGATCGCTCAAAACTTGCACTTGCAATTCAAACTCCCGAAATAAGGCTTCATACTCTTGTCGCTGCGGGAGTTGATTGAGTGCAATCAGTTCCTGTTTCATCGCCTCCAATTGAGTTAAGGTGCGGGCTTCCTCGAAAGCCACACGATCTCGTCCCGGAATCGGTGGCACCCACCCCTCAACAATGCTGCAACCGTTCAGCAGCCCGGAAAATGCTTTGAGTATCCCCTGTTCCCCCGAAGGCATCTCCACCAGCAATATGCCGTACATCTTCCCTTCGCGATCGTAGAAATCGTCAGCAGCAAGGTACTGCATCAAACCCCGGGCCAGATCCTCTGACATTCGAGTGCGCGGCAGTCTCAGCAGCTCGCCGCTTTGAGGACAACGGCCTTCGTACCAATAATTCGGCTGCGAGTCGATCGACTCCCAATGACAGTCCGTGACATCTAAAAGCGCGTGAAATTCTAACATATTAAATTTGGTTTGAAATCTGAATTAGGACATATCTGCTTGTATTCTGGATGCTTTCGGTCAATCGATTTTAGATTTTAGATTTTAGATTTTAGATTTAAGCATTGACTTGCGCGAGATAAATACGTTCGGCAAGTTTCATGGGATACAGGTTTTTGATTTCTGGACGGATGAATCACGTGGCGGGTATCCTGGATGCGGGAATTGTCAATCGAAAATCGAAAATCGAAAATCGACTGACCGTATTTTATAGGCGTGTACCGAAAGTGGGAAGGGTGCATAATTTTATACCGACTATAATTAAGTAAAAATGATTGGTTGCACCAAGCCTGATATGCTAAATTTGTTTCAAAACAGCAGCGAGATTAAGAAAAGCATAAGTTAATATATAAGACCGCAAGCTTGTTATCCAACTAAATTTTTTATGTGCAAGGCGTATGCCAGACCTCTCGACTTCGGCTCCTGAAAACTCCTCAAACCCCCAACCAGCTCTGCTGCCGCCGATTTTAAGAATTTTTGCAGCATTTCCAGATTACGATCGGGGCAATAGATTGTACGCATCGGGAAGGTACGAAGCGGCAGTCCTTTGCTACGGAAAAGCGGTTCAAATTAAGCCGGACTGGGCCCGGGCGTGGCTGAATCTGGGCAAAGCTTACAAACAACTGCATTCCTACGCAGAAACCGTAGCCTGCGCCGATCGAGCTACAGCAATTAATCCGGAAGAATACTGGGCTTGGATGCTGCGCGGCACAGGGCTGTTAAGTTTGCAAAATCACTCAGAAGCGCTCGCGGCTTTCGACACCGCAATTCAAATCAATTCAGAAAAGCACGAAGCTTGGTATCAGCGAGGCAGAGTTTTAGAGGAATTGCAGCAGTGGGATGCAGCAGCAACCTGTTACAAAAAAGCAACCCAACTTCATCCGAATTTGCCCGCCATGTGGTATCGGCAAGGCAACGTGTTGGTTCAAGCGGAGCGCTATCCTGAAGCCGTGACGGCTTTCGAGCGCGCGCTGAAACTCGTCCCGACTAATTGGGAAGCTTGGCTGAACCGAGGTTTGGCTTTGATGAAAGCGGAACGCTACGCTGAAGCTGTAACTTCTTACGATCGCGCCATTCAACTGCAACCACAAAATAGTCTGGCTTGGTTCAATCGCGGCATTGCTTCAGCAAAATTGCACAAATATGCAGAAGCGGTGACAGCTTACGATCGCGTACTGCAAATGCAGCCCAACGACTGCGAAGCTTGGTTTTATAAAGGAATGGCTCTCAAACACCAGTGGGCCGACGCGGCAATTGCTTGTTTCGATCGGGCAATTCAAATTAATTCTTTGTATCCCGAAGCATGGATCGGGCGCGGTCAAACACTGTCAGAATCGAGAGATTTTGAAGGGGCGATCGCTGCTTTTGACCAAGCCGTTCAAATTAATCCGAATTTTCCCGAAGCTTGGCTGGGTAGAGGCATCGCCCTAGCAGGATTGGAACGCTACAAAGAGGCAATTATCGCTTACAGTAATGCCCTACAAATTGAAGGTAATTTTCTAGAAGCTTGGAACTTGCGAGGCGAAGCTTTGGAAAAATTGCAGCAATACGAAGAAGCGATCGCCTGTTTTGATAAAGTAATCTCTCTGACTTCAGAAGCAGAAATTACATCAAAAGTAGGGTTGCAGCAAGGCGCAGCGCTGGAAAAATTGCAGCGTTACGAAGAAGCCGTCGCAGCTTACAACCGCGTAATTAAAATCGTGCCCGACAATTTTGAAGCTTGGTTGAAACGCGGCAACGCTTTGTCAAAATTGCAGCAGTACGAACAAGCTCTAGCATCATACGATCGAGCAATTACTGTCTGGCCGGACAACTATCAAGGCTGGGTGCAGCGAGGTGTGATTCTAGGGGAAATGCAGAACTATTCCCAAGCACTCGTCGCTTTTGACCAAGTGATTCAACTCAAGCCAGACAATTGGGAAGCTTGGGCGCAGCGGGGCGACGTTTTGCAAAAATTGCAGCGAACTCAAGATGCCATTAGCTCTTACGGAGTCGCCCTCGAAATCAAACCCGATTACTACGAAGCTCTAGTTAGTCGAGAAGAATTGAGACTCAAGGGCACGATGTCAGGAAAGTGGTGAGGAATGAGAATTAAATAACTTACAATGCGTGATGGTTATTGTGGGATGGGCGTCCCGCCCGCCCTTTCTGGACGGGCGGGACGCCCATCCCACAATAACAATTAAAATTGTAAGTTATTTAATTGGCGATCCTT
>NZ_JAUBVD010000022.1:8818-107575 GCF_036705675.1 Microcoleus sp. AT8-A3 | reverse complement strand
GCTCAAAGTAAAAGTGAAAGGGGAGGGACTTGAAGCCTCCCATGTCTATAAATGACTATACTTTTACCAGCTATGAGGATGTGGCGATGCGGAGATTTTATACAAGAACTAATGGCAGACTCATCTGATGCGTTAAAGTCGGCTATTGAGTTCTCCCTAAAAATAAAATGGCCCCACCGCTGAAGGGCTGTAGGGCGCAAGGACAGTTAAACGCTAACTTGATTGTCGGGAAATTTAGCATCAATGATACTCTGCTATGTGACGATTTTACGATCGTCCATTCACTAATCAACTCTCCCGTATCAAAAAATGTAACCCAGCACCGATCGAATTCAACCTGTCCTATTCTAAAAACAATACCTCATGCATTCTGACTAGCAGCTCCCTAAAGCTGCTTTTTTATTGCGATGAGTTTTTGGCTGCGGGACTTGCGGGTTCTTGGCAATAACATTTTGAGCAACAGTCGCTACACTTCAATACTGCCCTAGGGGTTTTCAGTTCCACTCCAGGTTTGTCGGTAATGGGTAATTAGTAATTGGGAATTAGTAACGCGCAACCGGGAATCGGCAATTGAGAAGCTTTACCTCACGAGGCTGGAAAACTGCTATGATTACGGCGCGGAACGGGGAATTAATCCGGGGGTGGGGGATTGAAAAAAAATAAGCTGTATTTATTGATGGGCGATCTGATAGTTTTCGGCTAAATATCCATTGCGAGTTATAGAATTTGGTTGGATGAATTTCCCGTTCCGAATTAAGAGAATACGAGCCTGCCTGTTTTTGCCCAAAACTCGATCGCTCCGCCCAACCCCACACCTGTTAAAGAAATGGTAGCTAATACCGCAAAAGCCCGCCAATTTTTCCAACCAGATATTTGAATATCGAGTCTTGCCAAAGCTCCGGCTGAAATCAAGAGTAAACAAGTAGCAAAAAGGTGCATCCAAGCAATAATTACTACTGCTACAAAAGCTCCTAAAATTATAGAAATAAAAGCACCCATATCACTCGAAAACCACCGCAAAATTAATGCTTTTATGTCTTTCAACGGGAACGAGAAGGCGGCAGTCAACACTAGAATTGAAGCTATGGCTAGAAACCAAGTCAGGTGCGGGGGAACATCAAACTCAGATAATTTCCAGCCAAAAGTGAAATAAGTAACAAAAAGTAGAGTTAGGGAAACCCAAGAGTTTTTTTTCATCCAATGGCACAATTAGGAGAACCAGGCAAAAAAAAAGATGATGCTCCCGATGAGTTTGTACAGGGCTTAGAGGTTAGTAGAAATAGCTTGCACCGGACAAGTAGGGATGCACTGCTCGCAAACGATACAGCGCGATCGAGCAAAACTTAGTTTAAAGCTTTCTGGGTCAAGGGTCAAGGCTTCTGTCGGGCAAACCCCCGTACATAAACCGCAGTCAACGCAGATATCTTCGTCTATAAGTATTTCCCGACTGGCTAGGGAAACGCCGATATTTTGCGATCGCATCCAGTCGATCGCGGCTTCTAGTTGGTCGATGTCCCCTGATAACTCTAGCACCAGTTTGCCCACCTGATTCGGAGCCACCTGAGCGCGGATAATGTTGGCTGCAACATTAAAATCCTTTGCCAGTCGATAGGTGACAGGCATTTGGATCGATCGTTGGGGAAACGTCAGTGTTACCCGTTTTTTCACCCTGCAAGTCCTCGGTAATTTACAAACAATCTTTGTTATCTTCTGTTTTAGCGCACTTAATCTAATTACTGCCTTTAGCACAAATTTTTATGAAATGGGTCTGATTATCTCAAAATGTGGTATAATCTGAATCTATTATTTAAAATAAAAACATAGAAATCAAAGCGCAATTTATTTTATGACCCAGAATTCGCCCAAGTCAACGGTCGCCCCCGTCGCCAAAAATCCCGAAACAAAAGTCGCCACGCGCCTCAGAAACTTATTGATCGTGTTAACAGCGATCGCCCTTTCAATATCCATCTTCTTCGGGCTGCAAACCCAAACGCCGTCAAGCAGTCTCACCGACATGGCAAAAGCTTCAACGCCATTAGAAACAGCTTTGGTAAATGGCAAACCGACACTCATGGAATTTTATGCTAATTGGTGCGGTAGCTGTCAGGCAATGGCTAAGGATCTGAGCGAAATCAAACAGAAATACGCCGAACCGATGAATTTTGTGATGCTGAATGTAGATAATGACAAATGGCTGCCCGAAATCACAAAATATCGAGTAGATGGCATTCCGCACTTTGTCTATTTGAACGATAAAGGCAGCGCCGTTGCTGAAACGATGGGCGAAATGCCGCGCAGTATTATGGAAGCTAACTTAGAAGCTTTAATTGCAGGAAAACCTCTGCCACACGCCCAAGCAGGCGGTCAAGTTTCTAATTTTACTCCCCCCACAGGGCCTGTGAAAACAAGTAGCTCCGACCCCCGCGCCCACGGCTCTCAAGTACAGTAAATGAAGGAAGTTCGGCAACGGATTCTGTAACGGATGTAACGGATGTCAGGAAGAAGGAAGAAGGAAGAAGGAATAAAGAAGAGGGAAAAGGGAAGAAGACTTTAGGAACAGGCAAGATTCCTGTTCCACAAGAAAGTTTATTTGTTGTGGAACAGGCATCTTGCCTGTTCCTGATGGCGATAAGTTAGAGAGATTCAAAAGCCCCTTGCAATTTCTGCCAATCTGCGTTGTGGGCGATCGACTACCTCTAAAGAAATATTCACAAAAACTTTTGGGAATATTTATTAAGATTTATTATACTCCTCGTAAGGTGCGTCAGTAGATATTCTCTCACCGCCTAGAAAAATTCAAGACTGACGCACCCTACTAGAATTAGTCTGAATGACGGGGCCGACTCTTCAATCTAAAATCTAAAATCTAAAATCTAAAATCGAATGACTCCTGACAAAACCGGATTCAGTATTAGCGCGACCGCGATTCGTCGCCACATCGGCACCCTCATGCTGACACTTGCTATCATAATCGTGGGCCTTTTCTACATCACCCAACTGCCCGTTGACTTGCTACCCTCCATCACCTATCCCCGCATCGGCGTGCGCTTGAACGCCCCAGGCGTATCCCCAGAAGTAGCAATAGACGAAGTTACTCGCCCCCTCGAACAAGGGCTGTCCGCCACTGAAGGCGTCATGCAAGTTTTCTCCCGCACTCGCGAAGGACAAGTCAGCGTCGATTTATTCTTCAGACCGGGGGGAAACATCGACCAGGCCCTCAACGACGCCACCGCCGCTGTCAACCGCATCCGCAACCGACTTCCCGATACAGTTGAATCGCCCACTCTATTCAAAGTGGACCCTTCCCAGCAGCCGATTTACGAATTTGCCCTCACTTCCGACTCCCTGCAAGGAGTAGATTTGCGCGTATTTGCTGACGAAGAATTATCCAGAGAACTAAACGTAATTCCTGGAATCGCAGCAATTGACGTGGCCGGCGGCGTGCAAGAAGAAATTCAAGTAAATATTGACTTAAATCGCTTGCAATCTTTAGGTGTCAGTATTTCTGACGTTTTATCAGCGCTCGAATCCCGGAACCTGGACACTTCCGGCGGGCGGCTGCGGCAAGAAGCAGCAGAACCTTTAACCCGCACCGTCGGGCGATTTCAGAACGCGAAAGAAATTCAGGCAATTTCTTTTCAAGCATCGGGTTCCAATCCGCCAAAACGAGTTTTTCTGCGCGATTTTGCTCAGGTAATTGACGGTACAGAAGAAGAGCGAGTTAAAGTATTTCTCAATCAGAAATCAGCCGTAAAAATTAGCATTCAAAAGCAGCCAGACGCGAATACAATTTCAGTTGTAGATGGCATCAAAAAGCGGCTAGAAGAATTAAAAACATCCGGGGCAATTCCCGAAGGTACGACTATCGTTACTACTTTTGATGAGTCTAAATTTATCCGCGATTCTATTAGTAACGTCGTATTTTCTGGTTTAACCGGGGCTGTTTTAGCGGGGGCATCTGTATTGCTTTTCCTCGCTTCACTTCGCCAAACTTTGATTATTGTCCTGGCAATTCCCCTCGCAACTTTAATGGCGATTATCCTGATGGGAGTTTTTGGCCTATCTCTGAACGTTTTCAGTTTGGGTGGTTTGGCGCTGGGTGTGGGAATTGTGGTCGATAACTCGATCGTCATGCTGGAGAATATTGTCGAAGGAACCAGCAATGCAAACAGTGCCAACGGCAAGCAGCGTTTAAGTAACAAGCAGTTGATTCAGCAAGCAGAAAAAAGCAGCCAAGAATTAGAATCAGCTTTATTTGCTTCCACCATCACTAACTTAGTTGCCGTACTGCCATTTTTGCTCATCGGCGGCTTAGTTTCCTTACTTTTCAACGAATTAATTCTCACCATCACCTTTTCTGTCGCCGCCTCTCTGATTGTCGGATTGACAGTTGTACCGATGATGGCTTCTCGACTGCTAGCGCTGCGGGTATCCAGCGGTTTGAGCAACTTTTGGCCGCTGCGCGCATTCGATCGAGCTTTTACCAATGCTACCGCCGGCTACGGGAAATTTTTATCGGGAGTAGTGCGGTGGCGGTTGATTATCATTGCAGTAGCGATTATTGGATTGGGTGGCGGCAGTTGGCTGATGGCTGGTCAAATTCCCCAGGAAATATTGCCCAGAATTAATACCGGTCAAGCGAGATTGTTTGCTTTGTTTCCTGCAGGCACAAATTTGGCAACCAACCAAAAAATCATGGCAGAAGCTGATAAAATTATCCTCAGCCAACCAGAAACTCAATACACTTTGACGACGGTGGGCGGGCTGTTATTCGGCAACAATACGGTTGAGAATTTGCTGCGCGGCGGCTGCAACATTACGCTGAAACCGGGCACCAATACATTGGATTTTGTGCAGCGAGTTACGCAAGAATTGAATAAAATTGATTTGCCAAAAAACACTCGTTTGCGCCTGATTCCAGAAAATGTGCGGGGTTTGGTTTTAACTAATTCGCCAGTGCGGGGCGCTGAAGTAGATGTCCTGCTTCAGGGCGAAAATGAACAAATATTGCAGCAAACTGGCCGCGAGATATTGGCAACTTTGGATCAAAAGGTAAAATTAGCTCGTTTTCGCCCGGATGGAGACCCGCAGCAAACGGAAGTGCAGATTCGCCCCAACTGGGAACAAGCGGAAGTCTACGGGTTGAATGCGAGGCAAATTGGAGAGGCGATTCAGACAGCAATTCAAGGTTCTGTTCCCACGCAATTGCAGCGGGGAAACCGTTTGGTTGATGTGCGGGTACAGTTCGATCGCGATTCTGTCCAATCGGTTTCGGAACTAAAATTTATTCCTTTAACTGCTAGGGATAACAGCATTATCCGCTTGAGCGATGTGGCGAATATTGAACTGGGAAAAGCGCCGGGGGAAATTCAAAGGCTTAACCAGCGCCAAGTTTTCTTGATTGCGGGGAATATTAATAAGGGCGCGAGTTTGGGCGATGCTTTGAAACAAGTGGATGCAGTTTTGTCAGAAATAAAATTGCCGCAAGGAGTGCGAGTCATACCGAGTTCGGCGGCGGAAACCAACCGGGAATTGCAAAGTTCGCTGATTGTTTTGGGTTCTTTGGCGGCGTTTTTGGTATTTGTGGTAATGGCGGTGCAGTACAATTCGCTTGTCGATCCGCTGGTGATTATGTTAACGGTGCCCCTGGCTTTGGCTGGGGGGATTTTCGGGTTGTATGCGACTAAAACTCCGATCGGCGCAACGGTGATTGTGGGGGCGATTTTGCTGGTGGGAATTGTGGTAAATAATGCGATTATTATGGTGGAGTTGGCGAACCAAATTGGGGAAGATGAAAAGGTCGATCGCGCCACAGCAATTCTCAGGGCCGCACCTCAGCGCTTGCGTCCGATTTTGATGACAACTATTACTACAGTTTTGGGTTTATTCCCCCTAGCTTTGGGCATTGGCGACGGTTCGGAATTCTTGCAACCGCTGGGTGTGGTGGTGTTTTCCGGTTTGTCGCTGGCGACGCTGCTGACGCTGTTTATTATTCCGTGTTTTTACATTTTGCTGCACGATTTATTTGGTATGTTTGCAGGGAATAAGAAACCGCAGGCGGTTGCTATTCCTGTGCAGAAGGTGGGGAGAAAGACTCCGAATTTGTAATAATTTAGTGCCAGCAAATACGCGCTTTTCCCACAATCCGACAGGGAATGAATTCCCTGCCTCATAGCGAAAGTCGGTTAAAACCGACTGTAGATTTTGACGGGAAGTGCGATCTATTTCAGTCCTCTTTTAGAGGACTTTTACTATGAGACAGGGAATTCATTCCCTGTCGGGCTGTCGGTTAAAACAGACTGTAGATTTTGAGGAAAAATACGATCTATTTCAGTCCTCTTTGAGAGGACTTTCGCTATGAGACAGGGAATTCATTCCCTGTCGGACTGTCGGACTTACCAACAATACTGGTACGGCATTTGATGTTAAGTTGACGCGCCGATAATTAGTCGGTAAGGTGCGTCAGTAAACAGTCTCTGACTCCCCAAAGAAATTCCAGACTGACGCACCCTACGATAAATGCTGCAAGATTTCAGTTAAAATAGAGCTTATTTACGCTGAAATATCTTTATGCTGATTTTACCAAAACATGAAAAACAAATTGACTGGGGTATCTTAGCCATAAATCAACGCACTGATTCCGATTGGACTATTGCGACAAGTTGCGATCACAAAAAAGTCACTTTAGTCGATCGTAACTTGTCGCCAAAATACGAATACCACCTTCCCGACGAAATTAGCTGTTTAGCCATCAGCCCCAAAGGCGATTTGCTGGCAGCAATTATGGCAAATGGCAATCATTTAGCAATTGTGGCAGCAGAAAACCAGCTAGTTTTTGAAGAACAGCTACCTAACCCTCCTGTTAAGTTTTCGTATAACAAAAATGGATTTCAGGACTGCTGGTTTGATGCAGACGGCGTGCGTTTTTGGTGCATGAAATTAATTGAAGGCGGGGAAGTCGAGATTCAAATTCGCGATACCAATTCGTGGCAAATCCAGCGACAACTTTTGCTCAAAGACCCTCTTGGCGCCGGCAGTTCTTTCTCGTTTCACCCGCACCCAGAAAATCACATTTTAGCTCTTTATGCTGCTGCCGGTCAGCACGGACAGCAAATCTACTGGCTTTATGATGATGGTACGAGAATTCATGCCGTGGAGGTTCCCTGTCTCTATGATACAGCGCCTCCAGAATTTCATCCTGCTGGTGGCGAATTTGTGGTTATAAATAATTACGATCGACAAATCAGCCGATTCAGTTTTCCTGACTGCAATCTACTTGGAATATGCGAATGCCCTTGTCCTGATTCGGATGACTGGTTTAGGTACTCTATGTGCTACCTATCAGACGATCGCCTTCTAATTGACACGGTTCAAGGAAGAATGTATTTAATCGATCTTAAAAAAATGGAGATATCAGATGAACTGATTTTAAGCGGTCATGAACCCCGTCCTTCTGAAGAACTTTACCCTAATCTCAAGGATGTTGAAGAAGGGCTTTGCAGCGACTTGGACTGTTTTTATCGATTTGATTCAGATAGGATTCTTTCCGTTCACTCACAACTGCCGAGTCAAAAACCTGACTCTAAACAGAAGACATTAGTTATCTTCGGGGGAAAAGAGCTGTTTGGTTCGCTGGCGAAGGTACAACAATCCGCACCCTACAGTAAATTATTCATTCAATCTTTAGGCATTTCTTAAGGATTTTCAATACAAAACGCTTTTTGTGCCGTGTTAGCTTTTCACTCGCTTTCCCGCAGTCCGACAGGGGTTGAAACCCCTGCCTCATAGCGAAAGTCGGTTAAAACCGACTGTAGATTTTGACGGGAAGTGCGAGGGATTTTAGTCCTCTTTCAGAGGACTTGAGCTATGAGACAGGGAATTCATTCCCTGTCGGAGTGTCGGATTTACCAACAATACCGCTACTGCATTTGATGTTAAGTTGACGCGCCGATAATTAGTCGGTAAGGTGCGTCAGTAAACAGTCTCTGACTCCCCAAAGAAATTCCAGACTGACGCACCCTACGATAAATGCTGCAAGATTTCAGTTAAAATAGAGCTTATTTACGCTGAAATATCTTTATGCTGATTTTACCAAAATATGAAATACAAATTGACTGGTCGTTCTCATATATAAATCAACCCATTAATTCCGAGTGGGCGACGATTGTCAGTGGCGATCGCAAAAAAGTCACTTTAGTCGATCGTAACTTGTCGCCAAAATACGAATACCACCTTCCCGACGAAATTAGCTGTTTAGCCATCAGCCCCAAAGGCGATTTGCTGGCAGCAATTATGGCAAATGGCAATCATTTAGCAATTGTGGCAGCAGAAAACCAGCTAGTTTTTGAAGAACAGCTACCTAACCCTCCTGTTAAGTTTTCACATTTGCATAACAAGAATGGATTTCAGGACTGCTGGTTTGATGCAGACGGCGTGCGTTTTTGGTGCATGAAATTAATTGAAATGAAGCAAGTCGAGATTCAAATTCGCGATACCAGTTCGTGGCAAATCCAGCGACAACTTTTGCTCAAAGACCCTCTTGGCGCCGGCAGTTCTTTCTCGTTTCACCCACACCCAGAAAATCACATTTTAGCTCTTTATGCTGCTGCCGGTCAGCACGGACAGCAAATCTACTGGCTTTATGATGATGGTACGAGAATTCATGCCGTGGAGGTTCCCTGTCTCTATGACACAGCGCCTCCAGAATTTCATCCTGCTGGTGGCGAATTTGTGGTTATAAATAATTACGATCGACAAATCAGCCGATTCAGTTTTCCTGACTGCAATCTACTTGGAATATGCGAATGCCCTTGTCCTGATTCGGATGACTGGTTTAGGTACTCTATGTGCTACCTATCAGACGATCGCCTTCTAATTGACACCGTTGAAGGGAGAATGTATTTAATCGATATTGACAAAATGGAAATGTTAGATGAACTGATTTTAAGCGGTCATGAACCGCGTCCTTCTCAAGAACTTTATCCTAATCTTAATGAGGAAGAAGGGCTTTGCAGCGACTTGGACTGCTTTTATAGATTTGATTCAGATAGGATTCTTTCGGTTCACTCACAACTGCCGAGTCAAAAGCCTGAGTCTAAACAGAAGACATTAGTTATCTTCGGCGGAAAAGAGCTGTTTGGTTCGCTGGCGGAGGTACAACAATCCGCACCATACAGTAAATTATTCATTCAATCTTTAGGCATTTCTTAATGATTTTCAATACAAAACGCTTCTTGTGCCGTGTTAGCTTTTCACTCGCTTTCCCACAATCCGACAGGGGTTGAAACCCCTGCCTCATAGCGAAAGTCGGTTAAAACCGACTGTAGATTTTGACGGGAAGTGCGAGGGATTTTAGTCCTCTTTCAGAGGACTTTAGCTATGAGACAGGGAATTCATTCCCTGTCGGACTGTCGCTTAAAACTGAGATATTGCACCATTCTCAATTAGACGTAGGGGCGGGTTCGCCAACAGCCTTAAAGCTTGCAAATAGGTTCTATAAACCCGCCCGACCCCACGAAAAATCCTCTTATTGATATTGCTGCAAGATGTCGGTTAAAACCGACTGTAGATTTTGACGGGAAGTGCGATCGATTTCAGTCCTCTTTGAGAGGACTTTTGCTATGAGACAGGGAATTCATTCCCTGTCGGAATGTCGGACTTACCAACAATACCGCTACTGCATCTGATGTGAAGTTGACGCGGCAAGAATTAGTGGGTAAGGTGCGTCAGTAAAAATTCTATGACTCCCAAAAGAAATTCCAGACTGACGCACCCTACGAGAATTAGTGTGTTTGACATCCGAAAGTCTTTGTGTTACACTCGTACTACATAACAAACTTGCAAAACCAACTTAAACAAAAATGCCCTACGAAAAATTAGACATATCAGCCCCAAAACCAGTATTATCTTGGGCAAATCACGCCCTGGGCGAAAAAGAAACCAAGATGACCGCAAACGTAGCATCTTTGCCCTTTGTATTCAAACACGTCGCACTAATGCCCGACGTACATTTAGGAAAAGGTGCTTTAGTCGGTTCAGTAATTGCCACAAAAGAAGCGATTATTCCGGCGGCTGTGGGCGTCGATGTGGGTTGCGGTATGTCTGCGATAAAAATGCCATTCAAAGCCAACAAACTAGAAGGCAAACTCAAACAAATTCGCCTCGATATCGAAGCAGCAATTCCAGTCGGATTTTCGGAAAACAAAGAAGTAGAAACAACTGTCACCAACTGGCAAGGATGGGGCGAGTTTAAGGAACTTCATCAAGGTGTGCAGCACCAAAACAATAAAGCCTTAAAACAAATGGGTTCCCTCGGCGGCGGTAATCATTTTATTGAGGTTTGCGTTGATACTGAAAACTTTGTGTGGCTAATGCTGCACTCCGGTTCTCGCGGCATTGGAAATTTGCTCGCACAGCAGCATATCGAGACTGCTAAAGATTTAGCTAAACTGGCAGAAATTAATCTGGCTGACAAAGATTTGGCTTATTTTGTAGCGGGTACGCGGGAGTTTGCGGCTTACTGGCACGATTTGCAGTGGGCGCAAGATTATGCTCGTTTTAATCGCGATGTAATGATGAATCGGTTTAAGCGAATTGTGGAAAAGCACGTCGCGGGTGGCAAATCTGTTAAGCCGTTATTAGAGGTGAATTGCCACCACAATTATGCGGAAAAAGAAGTGCATTTTGGCGAAGATGTGTATGTTACTCGCAAGGGTGCCGTACGCGCGGATGTAGAGGATTACGGGATTATTCCGGGTTCGATGGGGGCGAAATCTTTTATTGTTAAAGGGAAGGGAAATGCTGAAAGTTACTGTAGTTGCAGTCACGGTGCGGGGCGGTTGATGTCTCGCACTCAAGCTAAAAATGTATTCACTCTCGATGATTTGGTGCGGCAGACTGAGGGGGTTGAGTGCCGGAAAGATGAGCAATTTTTAGATGAAATTCCGGGGGCTTATAAGCCGATTGATGAGGTGATGAGTCAGCAGTCGGATTTGGTGGAAGTTGTGGCGACTTTGAAGCAGGTGGTTTGTGTCAAGGGGTGACAGAAACTGGTTTATTTGTACTTCATATCGTTTCCGGTTGTATCGGAATGATTTAACCGCAGAGGGCGCAGAGAACGCAGAGGGAGAGAATACAGAGAGGAATAATTCCGATGCTACCGGATTTGATATCACTTACCTGGAAAGTGCTTTATGGGAAGAGGGGGGAAATCAAGCCGCTGCTGATTTCCCCCCTCTTTACAAACGCTTTGTTTTCTGAAGCTTTTTCTCTAACACACCATTTGTCTCGACTCAATTTCTAGCAAGCGCAGCAGTGTTTCATCGCCCTTGGCTTTGGCTGCTTGCTTTCTACGATCGAGAATATTGCAAAGATTCGCTTGGTGCACTTGCGCCACTTCCACAACTGTTGGGTAATAATCCACCCTCGCTGAGGCGCTAGCTGCTGCGACATCACGATCGCCAGCTTGAGCATCTCGCTTTTTGGTATGGTTTGTGCCGCCGTATTTTCTGGGGTTGGGAATGTGTCTCGGATACCGATAGTTCCAGTTTTGACCCCGGTATTTGCCCGCGACTTCCCCTTCGATCATATCGACTGTCGGAATGTCGTACTCGTAGTTTGAACCGCGATAAGTGAGTTTCATATTTTTTGATCCTTATATTTATCGAGATAAAAAGGGCAATCAGGTCAGCGTTGGTTTTCTTCGCTAAAACATTTTTAGTTTCTGTATTCAATTATACTGTTTTTTTAGATAAATCGCTTTTTTTTACAAAAATTAATATTTTGAGGGGGAGACGGCAAGAAAAAACCCGCCGCAGCGGGTTTAATCCAGTTTCATAAAGTAGCGCTAGATATTACCCCCCCAACCCCCCCTCCCGCGGGGGGGCTAAGACTTCATCCATAGCACATCTTTAGAAAAATGGTATTAATCCAGTTTTTGACTGCTTCGAGCAGCCCCGGAGCGAAACTACTTCGGTTCCGAATAACTAGCCGACTGTCACCTGATCGGTTTGCACGTTTGTGGCACCTTCTTCAGCAGAGGCGATCGCCACCAACTTGTCGAGAATTTCCTGACTGGGAACTTGACCTTTGAGAACAACCGTGCTGCTGAGCTGAGCAACCCAAACAGTCTCGATATCAGCAACTTCTGCATCGCTGTCAAAAGCTAAAGCAACCCGCTTCGCGAGGCCACTTTCGTCAAAATTTCCGTCTGGGCCGACTTTAGCAGGAGCGATGGATTGCGCTTGTGCTGCTTGCTGTACTACTTGTGCCATCGGTTCAGCCTGGGGTGCAGGCTTTTCGAGTCCGAACAGTCTTTTAAACCAACCCATAGTATTTGAGTCTCCTGAAAATACACTTTTTACACAATAGCTCTAGAAGTCCAAAAGACTCGTAATTGTTGCAAAACTCAGCGAAATTTATCAAAATGTTTTCCGGTAGACTTTCACAATCTCAAATCTCCCATGATATGCAGATGTTAATTTTGCTATTTTATGTCTAGGATGCTACGCCTTGGATTGCAGACCAGTAGTCGAAATAGTTCCCACTTTTACCTTGAACAAACTGCACAGCGCGCCGGAATACATTCCCGGTTTGTTTAACTACTGGGGACATCTTGTGCTGGTCATCGAACTGTGTCCACGGATACAAGGGACGCTAAACCCGCGCTTAATTGGGGGTAGCCCTGCATATACGCTGTCAATCTAATTCTTAACTTTTTAGATAATATTCTTCTGCTTCTGACCAATTGAGTTTAAGCAAGGAATCATCTCCCCATGTCAGCTTGAGACTCGGCTTAATGGCTTCCACGCCCAAAGCGCTAATAATTTGCGCTGCGACAGCTTTCGCCAATAGCGGCGGTACAGAATTTCCGACTTGGCGAAAACCGTGCCATTTTGTGACATGAAATCTAAACCAGTCAGGATAGGAATGCAGTCGCGCAGCTTCTCTGACTGTAATGCACCGAGGGGCGATCGGGTGAATCGGTCTCGGCGAAGTATAAGCCCCCCTAGCCCTGTCGGTTCCGGCCCTGAGAGTGTTGCAAACTCCGTCGGGGTGAAGCTTGTAAAAACGGCTGATCGGCTCTTTTTCGCCGCGTTTTGCCGCCTGAAACCTTTCTATACATTCCTGAGAATGTTTAGTTCGCAAACTACAAGAGAGGATTTGTCGATCGTACTCGCGATCGTAGGAATAATCATCATCCAAACCATCAATTCCGCGCATTATACTCGCATAAGTGCTGCACTTTCCGTACTCTGCCATTACCCAATCTCGGTGCAGCAACTCGCTGTAGTTTTCCACTTCCGGCAAATCTCCAATCGCATCCCAAACAGTCGGAACAGCAGGTAAATTAATTTTTTTATAGCGTTTAGGAATTTTAATTTTGGGCAATATAGTAGTTTGCTGAGGGTATTTGGGTAGCTCATAACCTGCTTTGCACCCAATCAAAAACAATCGTTTGCGAGCTTGCGGCACTCCATAGTTAACAGCGTTGAGAACTTGATAATTTTCTTCTACTTTATAGCCACGTTTCAGAAAAGAGCTAATTAAAACATTCAGGAGTTCTTTGTGTTCTCCTGATGCAATTCCCGGTACATTTTCCATTACAAAAAACTTGGGTTTTAGCTCCAAAACTAAGCGCTGAAAGTGAAAAATTAGAGAATTTCGTGGATCGTCCACATCGCGCTTGCCCATCATCGAGAATCCTTGACAGGGCGAACCGCTGATTACTACGTCTATCTCGCGCCCCCCGATCGCCGATTTTTTCCGAATTTCCGAGCCCGTAAGCTGTGTGACATCTTTACACAGAATAGAACACAGCGGGAAATTAAACTCGTGTGTGGCGCAGTGAATAGGGTCAATTTCGACTGAGGCAAGTACGTCAAAACCTGCTTGTTCAAAGCCCAGAGTCATGCCGCCCGCACCTGCAAATAAATCAACAGCGATCGGTCGCTTTTTCCGATTGCTTGGCATAACATTTCAATAAAAAAGTTGCTTTAATAGAAATTAAGGAAATCAACAGCGTTTCTGGTAATAAATCGTGAATTTGTCCACGAGCCAGCCACAAAGGAACCGGGTTTATACATAACTTTTAAATACAAAAAATGCTTTAAGAAGCTGTATTTAATTTGACATTTTTCATTATTTCCGCAGCCGCCCGATCGCACACGCCCACATCTCCGAGACTTTCCCGCATTTCCCGATAACCCGCCAAAGTTTGCTGGCGCCGATCGGCATTTTGCAGCAATTCCAATGCGTGATGCACTATATTTTCCGCAGTCGCCTCGTCTTGCAGCAACTCCGGGACGATCGGCTTCATTTGCACCAAATTGGGCGGAGACATAAAAGGAATCGAAAATTTCAGCACGTGGCGAAAAATCCAAGCCGTAATTGGACTGACGCGATAGAGGACAACTTGCGGAACATCCAGCAAAGCCAGCTCCAGATTAACAGTACCAGATTTAGTAATCGCCAGATCGGCAGCAGCCAAGATTTCCAGAGTTTGATTTTCTAACAGAGTAGCCCGCAAACCGTAATTCTCGATCGCCTGTTCAATTTTGTGGCGAAAAGCGTTATTAGCAAGCGGAATCCAAAAATGAACTTCCGGCAATTTAGCTTGAATAATTTGAGCTGCCTCAAATATAACCGGCATCAGGTACTTGAGTTCTTGGTGTCTAGAAGCGGGAATTAGGGCGATCGACACCTGTTCCGGTCCAATTCCCAAAGTTTTGCGGGCAACTTCCCGGCTGGGCGCAGATTGCATTCTATCCACCAAAGGATGACCAACCCAACTCACTTCGGCTCCTTTTTCTCGATAATAACAAGCTTCCTCTGGGAAAATTGCCAAAAGTTGGTCGCAAATATTGACAATCAGATCAGTATTGCGAGGAGAAATCGACCAAACCCATTCTTGAGGTGCGATGTACCAAACCACGGGCAAATCAGGCAAACAGCGGCGGATATAGCTGCCAATACCGAGATTTGGAGTCAAATAATCAATCAATACAACAGCATCGGGGCGGAAGTTTTTGAGATATTGTTTAGCTTTTTGTTGAACTTTGATCGTTGGCCAAATATACGGCACTGATTCTATCAAACCCATAGAACCAATGCCCACAGTATCGCCTAAAATAGTAGCCCCAGCTTCTGCCATACGAGGGCCGCCCAATCCGGTTATTTCTAACTCCAAACCAGCGGCGACAGCGTAACGTTTTAAGGCTGCAACTAACAAAGCTCCTTGCAAATCGCCCGAAACCTCACCAGTGCTGATAAAAATTTTCATATTTTGACTTTATACAGGTGAGATGTTTGCTAATAACTCGGTAACAGCATCATATTGATCGGGCATATTAGCACAGCGTAGCAGTAATTCTAAGTCCAGAGCGGGAAGGAATGTACTCCGGGAAATCTGCTCATAATTTTCACCTGTTAAGTAATAGAGAGATAACTGACTATTTTGCCAAAACCAGACTTCCCGAACTCCCAATCTTTTGTAGAATTCTAGAGTATTTATCCCGCCACTGGTAATTACCACTTCAATAGCAATATCTGGGACTATTTTTTGGGTTCCTATATCATAGGAATCATCCGGCTCTTTTCTACCGCCTAATTCTCTGTTACCCAGAGTCGGGCCGCCCTTGCCGTAAAATCTAATCCCATTTGCTCTCATATATGCCTCTAGCAGCATACAGAGAGTTTTCTTGATTATTTCGTGTTCGGGCGAGACAGTCATAATTTGCAGTATTTTATCGAGATAGAAAAATTTCACACCTCTGACATCTTTAAAAGCTGCTTCTATCGCTTCAAATTGCTCCCAACTAACATCTGAGAACCTGATGCAGCCATCTGGTTCTGTTTCAGGGGATGTAGATTTGACAGAAGTATATACATTCATAGGGCAACAGTCGCTTAGTTCATAGGTTTATTCTACCTCATTCACTTTTTGCCAGGAATCAAACCGCGTCGCCCTTTGGTTATAGACTGCTGCATAAATCTCCGCAGGTGCTGCAAGTGGGCGTTTTCTGGCAACAAATCCAACTGTTCCAAAGCTCGATCGAGAGTGTAGCCAGAACGGTATAGAATACGAAAAGTTTTCTTCAAAAGTAGCAAATCTTCTTGGGTAAAACCGGCGCGTTCGAGGCCTATTTTGTTGATTGCTCGCACTCTCGAAGGATTTCCCTCGACTAGCATATAAGGAGGCACATCTCGATCGATCCTGCTCAAGCCGCCCACCATAGACAAACGGCCGATTTGGACAAACTGATGAACCCCCAAAACACCGCTCAAGCGGGCTTGAGACTCGATTTTAACGTGTCCGGCTAAGGCTACAGCATTAGCGATAATTACTCGATCGGCGATCGCGCAATTGTGTCCCACATGAACATAAGCCATCAATAGATTATGATTGCCAATAGTCGTGCTTTCCCCCGCTCCAGTAGCGCGGTTAATTGTCACGTATTCCCGAATGAGATTGTTGTCGCCAATTTTCACCCTAGTTAGAGAACCCTCATATTTCAAATCTTGAGGTTCCAAACCAATCGCCGCACCGGGGAAAATTTGATTGCGAGCGCCTATTTCTGTTAGCCCGTCGATAATAGCATGAGCGCCAATCTTAGTCTCCGGCCCTATTTTCACTCTTTCCCCAATTACAGCATAAGCTCCCACTTCTACAGTCGGGTGAAGTTCAGCGCGGGGATGAATCACAGCAGTTGGGTGAATCAAAGTAAGCATTTTTTATTAGTCAGTTTTCAGTTTTCAGTTTTCAGTTTTCATACAAAATCAAGCTTAAATACCCCGTTTATTTCTTAGTCCGCGGCGGACTTCGTTTGTGTAGTAGCGATTGCAATCGCCGAATCATCAAGGAGTAACAAACCAGGATTTAGTATCAGTAGTCAATTGTCAATTGTCAATTGTCAGTGGTTATCAGGAATATAGAGAAATCCCCAAATAACACATAACCAATCACCAATCACCAATCACCAATCACCAATCACCAACTTAATCTACCATCGAAAACGTCAATTCTCCTTCACAAACTTTTTGTCCGTCTACTTCAGCCAGAGCCTGCATTTTTGCGAAGCGGCGGCGTTTTACCCACAGCAATTCTACAGTCATCAGCAACTGATCGCCCGGTACAACCTGACGACGGAACTTGACTCGATCAATTCCGGTAAACATCCACAATCCTTGCTTGATATCGGGCAACTGAGCCAGAACAATACCGCCAACTTGAGCCATCGCTTCGACAATTAATACTCCAGGCATAATCGGCCGTCCGGGGAAATGCCCTTGAAAATGCGGTTCGTTAAAAGTCACATTTTTAATTCCTACAGCCTTCTCGGACGGCACGTAATCAACAATCTTGTCAACCAGTGCAAAAGGATAGCGATGAGGCAATAATTTCTGAACTTCTTCGAGAGTAAAAGTAGATTTAACCGCTGGAGAATCTTCACCGTTTTTGGTGGGGACGGATTCAGAATTAGCAGTATTGAGGGTGTTAACTTCAGTCAGCGTAGACATTTCTTGAAGAATTTTGAGTGTGGTATGGCAGAAGGCAGAAGGCAGAAGGAAGATGTAATCTTAACAGAAGATCGCCTGTTTTTTCCTAACTTTTATCTAGCGTAGCTAGAGCTTGGGAGTTCAGGGCTTGGGCGAGTTGGACGTGCAGGTTGTGACTGGCTTTGTAAGCCAAGTAGTGAGCTTTTGGCCAAGTTCCGAGCAGACTGAGGTCGCCTACTAAGTCTAGGATTTTATGGCGCACTGGTTCGTTGGCAAATCTCAAAGGCGGGTTGAGCCAGCCGGATCGATCGCAAACTAGGGCGTTTTCTAGGGTACCACCTTTGATCAAACCAGCTTGTCGCAATTGGTCAACTTGGCGAGCAAGTCCAAAAGTGCGGGCTGGGGCGATCGCCGTCGCAAAACTTTCTGCCTCTGGCGACCAACTGTACCATTGATTGCCGATCGCCTGTTCCTCAAAATCAATTCCGTAACTAAATCGAGTTTCGGCTGAGGGTAAAGCTGCTGCAAAAGCATCCCCGTGACGCACCCAAATTGGCTCACTAACGACAAAGGAGGAAGTGGGGTATTGCTTAGATTCTTGAGGAACTAAGCCGGTATGGGCGATCGCCTCTACCCAAACCAGAGCCGAACCGTCCAGCAGCGGCACTTCCGGCCCATCAACCTCAATTCGAGCATTATCCGCTCCCATCCCCGCCAAAGCGGCTAATAGATGCTCTACAGTGCGAATTTGAGCATCGATACCTGCCAGTTCCGTTGAAAGTGCAGTCTGGCAAACCGCCTCAATTTTTGCAGGAATTCTCGGAGCACCAGGCAAGTCAATTCTGACAAAATAGCGACCTTCCCCAACCTCTGCAGGCAAAACTCGGACGCGAGTTTGTTCGCCGCTGTGCAAACCGATTCCCGACAGTTCAAATTCAGATTTTAAGGTACGTTCAATAGTCATTAGTTAGTAGTCAGTAGTCATTAGTTAGTAGTCAGTAGTTAGTAGTCAACTGTCAACAGTCAACTGCCAACTGTCAACAGTCAACTGCCAACTGCCAACTGCCAACTGCCAACTGTCAACTTAGAATCGCTCACCAATTCCAAAGTGAATTTGATTGTCGCCAGTGTCGTTGATACCGTAATCGATCCGGATCGGCCCTAAAGGAGATTGAACCCGCACGCCGATGCCGTAACCGTAACCGCTACCGGGCTTTTCGCGGATACCTGCCGGGTCGCCTGGGACATCTTTGCCCGTGCCCAAGTCAGTGCCAGCATCCAAAAATAGCGCTCCGCCGATAAACGAAATAATCGGGAAACGGTACTCAACGCTGGCCTCTAGGAAGCTGCGGCCGGCTCCCATGTCGCCTTCGTCGTATCCGCGCACCGAGTTGGCGCCGCCCAAGGCAAAGGCTTCGTAGGGAGGCAAATCTCCGAATACGGTGCCGCCCCTAAAACTGAATGCCAGGGTTTGAGGGCCGGCGGTAAAGTTAGTGTACTTGACTGGTAGGTACAAGCTGTAGCTGGCCCGCAGGCGGTTTAACAGGATGCTGCCGGAACCTACAGGAATCGATTGTTCCATCCCAAATCTGAGCAGGGAACCGCTAGTGGGGCGGAGGGGGTCGTTGCGCCGATCGCGTACAACACCTGCTTGCAAAGTTGTCAAGTCATCCGAACCCGAATCGCTAAAACTCAACAGGTTGCCGAGTTCGTCCTCGGATTCGCGCCGGCCTTTGCGATCGGTAATTGAGACTCGCTGGTACTGCAAGCCTACTGAAGCTGTCCACTCAGAATCGGCAAAAGGATTCCGATCCAGGGGACGGGTGAAATTGATACCGGCACCAGTACGATTGATGCGGGGTCGATCGTCGTTGGGCAATCTGACTTCCCGTTCGCCGCCGTCAAAAATCACGCTGATCGATCGTCTTCTAAACGCATTAATCGTATAAGAAGTCCGGTAAGGATCGCCCGCAATCCAGGGATCTGTAAAACTCAAGTCAAACAGATTTTGGCGTTCCCCGATTTGTACTTCAGCCCCCAATTTCTGGTTCCTACCTCTCAAGTTTTGCTGCTGGTAACTCAGCGTACCGAACAAACCCGTCGCGGAACTCAAACCTGCACCAGCCGCCAGAGAACCGGTATTTTTCTCAATGACGTTGACAATTACTCTTGCCTTGCGGGGGTCAGTCGTTCCCGGTTCCAAGGCAAGTCGCACGTCTTCAAAAATTCCCAAACCAAACACCCGTCTCAAATCTCTTTCCGCCTTGGTGCGGTTAAAGATGTCTCCGGGCTTGAGTTCTACTTCGCGGGTGATGACAAACTGACGGGTGTTGCCTCCGATCGGCTGACCCGTCGCATCTGTTGCCTCTCCCTCCTTGTTCAGGAAGCGGACATCAACGGATTCGATCTGGCCTTCTGCCACTACCAGGGTGACAGTGCCGTCGTCTGCTACTTGCGGGGCATCAGTGATTTGGCCCAAAACATAGCCGTTCTCTTGATACCACGCATTAATTTTTTTCACTCCCTCTTCAAAGCGGCGGAGGTTGAGAATTTTGCCGTATTGATCGCGGAAGCTTTCGTCAATTACGCTTTGGGGCAGCACTTGCTGACCGGTGATTGTCACTCCCTGCAGCACCGGATTTGGCTGCACAATAAAAGTCACCCGGACGCCCAACGGGGTGTCTTCCGGTACTGCCCGCACGTTTCTAAAAAAGCCCGTGGCAAAAATGGCGTTGATGTCTTGTTGCAGTTGGCTGCGGTTGGTTGTGCGTCCCGGTTGGGTGCTGATGACTCGGTAAATTTCGGTTTCCAAGTCTTCCGTCGCGCCGGTGACTGTAACTTCTGCTACTAGCACTTGCGGTTCTGCCGCCCCGGCGGGTGCAGGGGCTTGTCTCGGCTGCGGTGCCCGGCCAGGGGGCAATGGAGGAACGGTGTTAGTCGGCGGTCCCGTCGGGGCCGGTATTGTCGGAACTTGGGCGTTTTGAGCGATCGCCTCGGATTCATCTGGTTTCCCTAGCTCTGCTGCGATCCAGGCGGGCGTTACCGCCGCTTCCGATGGGGGGAGCGAGCTTTCCTGTTGCGCCTCTGGCAGGGCGTTTTGGCTGCTAGAGGCGGGGGAAGGGTTGGATGCTAGCTCGGGTTTGAGTTCAAGGATCGGAGGTGAAACCGGGGATGGCGGGTCTGTGACTTGGTTTGGGGGTTCGCGGTCGTTCCCTCCTCTGGCAGGGGCCTCCGCTATTTTTAGGGCTTCCCCTTTGCTGGTTTTAGCGGCTTTAGGGTTTTGAGGAGGGTTTGGGGTTAATTCTGGAAGGGGGCGATCGGGTAATTCGATCGACGGGGCGGGCCCGGCGGCAGTCAAAGCTTCCTCTGCTGATTCAGAGTAGGATGTTTGGCCGGAAGCAGAATTTGATAACCCGAATGTTGCTGAGGCAGTAAAAACTGCCACCAATACAGCAGATAAACGCATTTTTGTTCACTTTTTTGGAATCCACACACCACATTAGTCATTAGTCATTAGTCATTAGTCATTAGTTATTAAGTCGGTTGAATTTCGCGCTGATCGCTAATTGATGACTGTTGACCGCTGATTGCTGACATCGAAAGCAGAAGGGTAACAAACTGTGCAATTCTAGCGCATTACCAAGGCCTCTAGACTTTCTGAGCGAGAACGCGTTGGAGAACTTGCTGGTAAGCGGTTTCTACCGATCCTAAGTCGCGGCGGAATCGGTCTTTGTCCATAACACGGGCGTCGGGGTCGGCTTCTGCATTGTCCCAGAGGCGGCAGGTGTCGGGACTGATTTCGTCGGCGAGGATCAGATTTTGATGTTGGTCGATACCGAATTCTAGTTTGAAGTCTACCAGGGTGATGCCGCACTGGCTGAAAAATTCTTTGAGTATTTCGTTAATTTCGCGGGCGGCGATTTCTAGTTGGTCTACTTGTTCGGGGGTGGCTAGCTGCATTAGCAGCAGCCTGTCGCGGGTCAGCAGCGGGTCTCCCAAATCGTCGTTTTTGTAATAAAACTCGACCAGCGGCGGATTGACAATTGTGCCGAGGGCGAGTCCGGTTTGCTTGCAAAGACTGCCGGCGGCAATGTTTCTGACTACGACTTCCAAGGGCAAGATTTGGACGCGACAGACTCGCATTTGGTTGGGGGCCGGGGTGTCGATGAAGTGGGTGGGAATGCCTTTGGCTTCTAGCATCCGAAACAGGTGGGCGGATACGGCGCAGTTGATTTCGCCTTTGCCGACGATGCTGCCGCGTTTCTGGGCGTTAAAGGCTGTGGCGTCGTCTTTGAAGTGGGTCAGCAAAATTTCGCTGTCTTCGGTGGAGTAGAGGATTTTGGCTTTGCCTTCGTAGAGTTTGCGATCGGCTGACATGGCGATTAATAATAATGTAGATGAGTTTTAGATTTTACCGTAGCTCGATCGGGTGTTATTGGCGAGTTTTTGGATCTCCGCTGCACCGCTCATCCTCTGACAAGCGAATTTCTTCATGTGGTACCCGCCACGTGATTTATCCGTGGAATCCATCCCAAATCTCAAATCTCAAATCCTCAAGCCCCCGCATTTATCCGTCGGGTCAATCCAAAATCTCAAATCTCAAATCCAAAATCGAATGACGGGCAAGTACGCCTGCAGGTAGATACTGTCATCGACCCCGGCATAAATGATTCTTGACAAAGGACAATAGATATTAAACCTGCTGGGTTCGCGATCCGTGCTGACAAAACCTCGCCAACGAGACGGGCGCTTAAAAAACATCTAGAAAATGGCTGATTTATGCAAGACAAAAAAATTCATATTCTTTTGGTAGAAGATGATGAGGTTGATGTGATGAACGTCCGGCGAGCTTTCAAAAAAAATAACATCGTCAACCCCCTCTACATTGCTGCCAATGGATTAGAAGCTCTAGCTATATTGCGTGGACAAGGAAAAATAGATCCTCCCATGCCTCAAGCGCGCCGGTTGATTTTGCTGGACTTGAATATGCCGAGAATGAGCGGGATCGAGTTTTTGCAAGAATTGCGACTGGATGAATGTTTGAGGTCGATTCCGGTAATCGTCCTCACAACTTCTAATGAAGATAGAGATAAAGTAAAAGCTTATAATTTGAATGTAGCGGGCTATATTCTTAAACCTGTTACTTTTTCTAACTTTGTGGAAGTGATGGCTACCCTAAACAAATACTGGATGCTGAGTGAAATTCCCTAAAATAGGGAAATTTGAATAGAAAAATTTTCAAGGGGGCTTTATGATTTTTCAGCGATGCAGTTGTTTTAAGTCCTTTTTCTTGACAGCAGCTTTTTCGGACTAATCCACAATTCGGTTTTTATGGACAAAATTCTCACAATTCTGATAGTTGATGACGATGCAGTCGATCGAATGGCAATCAAACGATCGCTCAAGTCTGCTGGTGTTTCTGCAGAAGTTACTGAAGCAGAAGACTGCGCGGATGCGCTGGCACAACTCTCGGTTAGCAAAAATTCTATGCAGGCTACCGCAAAACTCTCCCAACAAAATAAATCTCAACCTTTAAGCGAGGTTGAGGAGACAGAAAAGGGGCTGCTATTAAATCAAATATTTGAGTGCAAATTTGACTGCGTATTCCTCGACTACGGATTGCCGGACGGAGACGGACTGAGTTTGGTAAAACATCTACGAGAAGCTGGACTGAAAGTTCCCTTAATTGTACTCACAGGTCAAGGCGACGAACAAATCGCTGTGGAATTGATGAAGGCAGGAGCTTCTGATTATATTGCTAAAAATAAGCTTTCTCCCGATAGTTTGTCCCGCAGTTTGTCCAATGCGATGCGCGTTTACCGCGCCGAATTTCAGGCGTTTCATACCAGTCAAAAGCTTAAGGAAAGTGAGGAACGGTACAGGTTAGTTTTAGAGGGAGTGAACGACGGAATTTGGGATTGGGATTTAAGTAAAAATGAGGTTTATTGGAACGATCGCCTTTTGGAAATTATCGGTTTGTCGCGAAAGCAATTTGGCAGGACTATGGAAGCTCTATACAACCGCCTGCACCCCGATGACAAGGAGGGAATTGTCGCGGCGATCGCCGCTCACTTGGAACAAGAAATAGATTATAATGTAGAATTCCGGCTGCTACACTCGAACGGTGTTTACCGCTACTGCACTTCTCAGGGAAAAGCTCAGCGAAATTCCAAAGGAAAAGCGCTGCGAATGGCCGGCATGATTAGCGACATTACTGAGCGGAAACAGGCGGAATATGCTCTGGAAAGGGAACGGCAGCAACTGAAACAAATTATTACTTGCGTGCCGGTAGCAATGGCGATGTTCGATACGGAAATGCGCTATTTAGCTAACTCGCACAAATGGCTGACTCAATTTAATTTTGAGTGGCAGTCGCTGACTAATCTCAGTCATTACGAATTGTTTCCAGATACCCCGAATCGCTGGAAAGTAATGTATCAAGAAGTGCTCAGAGGTGAGGTCGTTTCTGTGAGCGAAGATGCTTGGGAACGAGCAGACGGCTCTGTTATCTACCTGCGCTGGGCCGCTCACCCTTGGTACAATCCAGACGGTAAAGTAGGGGGAATTGTGATGGTGGCCGACAAGATTAATGAGTTGGTGGAAGCGCGGGAAACTGCCTTAGAAGCTAGCCGGGTGAAGTCGCAATTCTTGGCGAACATGAGTCACGAAATTCGCACTCCGATGAATGGGGTTTTGGCAATGGCTCAATTGCTGCTGCGCGCTCCTCTGGAACAGAAACAGCGGGACTGTGCTCAGACGATTTACCGCAGTGCTGAACATTTGCTAAGTGTTATTAATGATATCCTTGATTTCTCTAAAATTGAAGCTGGAGAAATGCGACTTGAAAAGTCTAATTTTGATTTGGATAGTTGCGTTGAGTCGGTGATAGAAATTATAGCGCATTTGGCCGAAGAAAAAGGTATTGAATTGAATATTTTAGTTGACAGCTCAGTGCCGAGAAAGTTGGTGGGCGACTCGGGCAGATTGAAGCAAGTTTTGCTGAATTTGACGGGGAATGCCATAAAATTTACCGATCGCGGTCAAGTTCTAGTTCACGTAACTGTGAAACAGGGCAACAGACTGGCAGAGGGTAGACAAGAAGCAAGGTTGCTATTTTCGGTGCGGGATACTGGCATTGGAATTTCGGCCCAAGGACAAACAAAGCTGTTCCAATCTTTTTCTCAGGTAGATGATTCTCCTACTAGGCCTTACGGCGGGACGGGTTTAGGTTTGGCTATTTGTAAGCAGTTAGTGGAGATGATGGGAGGGGACATTGGAGTTCGCAGTTTGCTAGGCAGCGGTGCTACTTTTTGGTTTACTGTACCTTTGGAAAAACAGTTGCCAGTTGAGCCTCACGATCCCGAACTTGCGGGCAAGAAGTTGTTAGTAATCTCTGGAAGTGCTTTGAGGAGGGCAGCAGTGCGATCGCTCGCTCAAAGTTGGGGTGCGCGCTGCGACGAGGCAGAAAGTGCTGCTGAGGCTTGGAGTTGGTTGAAAAATACCCAGGGCGGGATTTCTCAGAATTCGGGAGAGGGGGGAAAAAGTTGGGATGTGGTGCTGGTGGACTTGCAAATGCCGGAGTTGGATGCGGAGGAATTTGCTAGGAAAGTGCGATCGACCTCGACAGTTGGCTCGTTAATCGCCATGACTGCTTTGCGAGAACAGCCGAAGGCTGAATCGCTTTGCAGTCGAGGTTTTAACGGATATTTGATCGAGCCGGTGCGGCCAAGTCGCCTGCTTGAGGCAATGGCGCCGATGAAGGGAAGGGGAGATTCTGGGAGAGTGGAGGCTGCTAATACTTGCAAGTTGCCACCAGTTAATACTCAATATGTTACTCCCAATTCGCTGTCATCGCTGAGAATTTTGGTGGCGGAAGACCACCCGATCAATCAACAAGTTCTTGTCGAACAGTTGGCAGTTTTAGGCTATCAGGCTGACTGCGTAGTCAACGGTCAAGAAGCGCTGGATTTGCTGGCAAAAAAAAGCTATGATTTAGTGCTGATGGACTGTCAAATGCCGGTACTGGATGGTTATAAAACGGCGCAAAAGTTGAGGGAAATCGAAGGAAGCGATCGGCATACTTTTGTGATGGCTTTAACTGCTCATGCTATGCCGGGGGAACGAGAAAAGTGTCTAGCGGCGGGGATGGACGATTATCTCAGCAAACCTGTAGATTTAGATGCTTTGGCGGCGGCCCTGAAAAAGTATGAAGCCCTAAATGTTCAGGATGAAAATAAGTATGGAGTTAAAACTATAAATTCGGAAAATAAATCTCAATTAGCAACAAATTATACAGAAGTTGTGGAAAAAGCGCAGGTTGTGGCCGGGCCGACACCAAGGGCGATCGCACTTCCAACTTGGGAACATAGAGACTGCGACGGACTGTTCGACAAGAGCAGATTGGAGCAACTCGGACGAGTTAATATTAAATTGCCAGAGCGACTCTTGCAAGCTTTTGTGGCAGGAGCCCAAGCTGATGTAGCTGCTGCCAAAAGAGCCGTAGAAGCTAAAGATTGGCAAGCTGTGGAATATCAAGCCCACCGTCTCAAGGGAACTTCGGCTAATGTGGGAGTTGCTCAGATGTCGGATTTGGCCGCACAATTGGAGCATCAAGCGCGAAGCTTTCAATCTGAACCAAAAGGGGTGGAATTGTCAAATAGTGAGAGGATTGAGAACCTATTAGTAAGTTTGTCCAGTCATTTAGCCCGGGTGCAAGAATTTGTGGAAAATCGAATGTTTAGTTAGTCGGTTAGTCGCTATTAATCGATATTAGTCGGCGCTTGAAATCGCGCCTAAACAAACGAAGTCCGCCTACGCGGACTAAGAAATAAATTCTTTGTTTCTTTGTTTGTTTATTTCTTTGTTTCTTTCTTTCTTCACTCTGTGTTCTCTGCGTTCTCTGCGGTTAATTTAAAAAAAATAATTAATTTAGCTATGAATTACGATACCATTACAAACACTATTTCAAATAGCAATTCCTTAGAAAACGAGGAAAAACTGCTAACGCCTTTGATGGTTTTTGCTCGCGAAATTTTATTGTATGAAAAAGAGGGTATTTCTGAGCAATATTCTGTAAATGCTGTGCCTTACCCGCTCGATGAAATCAATAATTTTTCTGTGGACAATCTAGTAGCAAAAGTGGCTCGCTGCTGTCGGGAAAGCAAGGTGGGAAAAAAATTACCTACGGCTTTTTACGTTCACGTTTCAGCTTTGCAGAGACTCAACCCTGTCCTCGGAATCTACGAAAATTGTGCCAGACGCACTCTCGAAAATATTGATGAAGCAACTTTAGTTAAATTTTTGCTTCATCAACCTAAAATATCTTATCTTTTTTACCCTGATTTCGATACAAATGCTCATCCTGATTTGCAAACCAGCATCCAGATTAATCTAGCAACAGGGGAAGTTAAATATTTTGATTACAGTAACTGCGAAAATCCCCCGGTTTTGCACCGCAAGGAAACTTTTGTAGCTGCGGATTATCCCCATTACGAAAAGTTTGCGAGGCTGACTCGCTGCGAGGAAAAGTGGGGACTGCTTGACAATACTAGCGTTATCGGAACTCGCGAAGGTTGGCTCAAATATTTGGGATATTGCGGTGTAGAAATTCAAGATCATACTGTTGTCGAGCGTTTGAAAGAGGAGAATAGTGAGCTATCAATTCCTAAAATCGAGCGACATAAAGCTGCAATGGTACGCAATTCGCTTTCTAAACCCCTGCGTCTGGTTTTAGAAGCTGATTTAGTGAGGGACGGGGCGACTTTTTTTGATTACGGTTGCGGTTACGGCGGGGATGTTAAATATATTGCACAAGAGGGTTATGCTATTTCTGGTTGGGACCCATACTATCAGCCGGATACTCCGCGAATGTGTGCGGATATTGTGAATATTGGTTATGTGATTAATGTAATTGAATCTTTGGCGGAACGCCGAGAAGCTTTGCTAAGTGCTTGGGAATTAACTAAGAGTTTATTAGTTGTAGCGGCTCAAGTTTTGATTGATGATAGCGATCGAGGCCAAATTGCTTATGGGGATGGGGTGATTACTTCTCGGAATACTTTTCAGAAGTATTACGAACAGGAAGAGTTGAAGGTTTATATTGACCAAGTTTTGAATGTTGATGCAATTCCTGTGGCTTTGGGAATCTATTTTGTGTTTCGGGATGCAGCGGAGGGTGAAAGTTTTCGTGCTTCTCGGTTTCGATCGCACTTATCGACTCCCAGGGTGCGATCGCAAGTTAAGCGGTTTGAGGATTATGCGGAAATGTTGGCTCCTTTGATGGCTTTTGTGAGCGATCGGGGCCGGCTTCCTGTTAAAGGCGAACTAGCGGAAGAATCGGCGATTAAGGAGGAATTTCACAGTTTTAATCGCGCTTGGAGGGTGATTTTGCAAGCAACGGATGCGGATGATTGGGAGAAAATCGCCGACAAGCGCCGCCAAGATTTGCTGGTATATCTCGCTCTCAACGGTTTGGGCGATCGACCTTCGATGCGCCGACTCCCAGCTCAAATCCGCAACGACATCAAAGGTTTGTTTGACAATTATCAAAAAGCTTGCACTTTGGCAGATTTAATGCTATATAGTCTGAGCAAACCTGATATTGTTGCGGATTGCTGCGAAGATAGTGCGATCGGCTACAAACAGCATGGTTCCCTTTCTGTTCACGTCTCTGCATTAGAAGAACTAGACCCTTTGCTCAGGCTCTACGAAGGCTGCGCCAACCGCACAATTGGCAGACTTGACGGCGCGACAATTATCAAATTTTACGCTCGCAGACCTCAGATTTCCTATCTATTTTATCCCGATTTTGACACTAACCCGCATCCAGCCCTTCACACTTCTATGCACATAGATTTGCGCGACCTTTCTGTGAGCTATCAAGACTATTCTGATGTGTACAATCCGCCAATTTTAGTGAGAAAAGAAGCTTTTGTTACTGAGAGTTATCCGCATTATGACAAGTTTGCGAAACTCACCCGCCAAGAAGAAAAGTTAGGTATTCTCGATCGTGGCGTAGTTAAGAAACATCGGGAATGGATGAAGTGTTTGGAGGAAAATTGCGTGAAAATTAAGGATCATAAGTTGTTTTGGCGATCGAATGCTGACCCAGAAAAGTTGAAAATGCTGCAAAAAGCTGCGTCGGAACGTCAGGCGCGAAAGATTGAGGTTAATGCAGGAAAGAGTGAAGGAACCGCAGAGGGCACAGAGAGCACAGAGGAAGGGAAAGAAGAGGAATAGTCATGGAAACAGAGAAAGTTTCTGCCTAACTACCCAAAATTGGGATTTCACACAGAAAATTTCTGCTTTTGACCCCATGACGGGAAGGGAGTAGTTCCCAAAATCTCAAAATATTGATAGACTTAATCAAAGATATCTTGTTCTGTTTAAAAGGTATAGCCATGACAAATCAAGAGTTTTTAGGTGAATTTTTATCTCTGCCGGCTGAAGCACAGAGTCAAGTGGTAAGTTTGATCGCCTTTTTAAAACAAAAGTACATATATGATGAACATGTCTCTTCGTCAGTAAATGTTGATTTAATGAACGATCCATTTATTGGAATGTGGCGAGATCGTCAAGACTTAGGTAGCACTACCTGGGTACGTAATCTCCGAGAAAACGAGTGGTAAAAAGCACATGGCTAGTTCAACTATCATAGATACCGACATAATCATCGATGTTGGTCGTGGTATTCCTGATGCAGTTAATTGTTTGCAAGGACTAAAATCAAGTTCTCGATTAGCAATTAGCATAATCACACAAATGGAGCTAATTGTTGGTTGCGCTAACAAGGTAGAGTTACAGACTCTAGAAAAATTTCTCCAGCAGTTTGACGTGATTAGAATTGACCAGTCTATTTCAGATAAGGCGGTTGACTTGTTACGGTTGTATCGGCTAAGTCACGGCTTACTAATTGCCGATGGCTTGATCGCAGCTACAGCAATAGTATGGGAGTACCCTTTCATCACTAAGAACCAACGAGATTATCGATTCATTCAAAACTTAAATTTATTGCCCTATCCGTAGCAATCAGAAAGCCTAACAATGCGTTGGAGTCGAGTATCGGTATTGGTTTACTTGATGGACGAATTGTAGTTGTTGTCTACACGGAGCTTGATGAGGAAACAGTTCGTATTATCTCCAGGGCGAAAGTCACTGTCTTATGAACGCAGACGCTATGAACAATACCTCACAAACCGACTGGGCGAGAATCGACGCAATGAGCAATGAAGATATCGATACTTCCGATAGTCCACCACTATCGGAGGAGTTCTTTACTAGAGCGCAATTACGAATGCCTCAGTCGGCTATTACTATGCAAGTTCAAGTCGATCCTGAAACATTTGCTTGGTTTCAGGCACAAGGAGAAACTGCCAGCAAATGTCTGTAGCACTTAGGATTTATGCAGATGCACACAAAACCTATCCTGCATTCGTAGCAAAGCCAGCATAGCGACAGCTATAATTATGGTTGGCTTTCATTACCTTCCGACAAAGAATTAGGCTTCTTGCTACAATGTTTTGATACAGTTCAAGTCAGGTAGAATATGTCCCTAATGTAATGAGCGCCCCAGCAAAATTCCAAGCAACCTCTCCTCCTTTCCGTTGGGATGAAGCGGGAGGTATCCGTATAGGTTCGAGTCGAGTCACCCTAGATAGCATACTTGCTTCATACCACAATGGCTCCACTCCCGAAGAAATCGCTATTCAGTATTCAGTTGTTCGCTTAGAAGACATATACAGTACCATTGCTTACTATCTAAACCATCGTCAGGAAATTGACAGTTATTTGGAACAGCGCAGCCAACAATCTCAGCAACTGAGACAAGAACTTTCTCGACAACACAACTTAGTTGATCTGAGACAACGTTTGCTTACTCGTTATCAGTCAAAAGGGGAGTCGATACCAAGTGCGCCTTCTAACTGATGAAAATTTTAATGGAGCCATATTGCGTGGGCTGGTGAGACGTTTGCCTGAATTAGATATTGTTCGTGTCCAAGATGTAGGGCTGATTCACACTGACGATCCAGATATTTTAGAATGGGCGGCTAATGAAGGACGCATCTTACTTACCCATGATGTGGCCACTATTACGATGTATGCCTACGAGCGAGTCAATCAAGGACTACCTAGGGCTTGGAGTTATTGAGGTTATTGCAACAGCACCCATTGGTAAGATCATTGATGATTTAGAACTATTTATTTGTTGCAGTCAGCCTGATGAATATGAAGGTCGAATTCTTTTCATCCCTTTCCCTATACTGTGATTTGGCTAGATAGTCGGTGGAATCTACTGTATGTGGTTCACATTGAGCGTGAAGAAAATGTCATTCGGATTATTTCAGCACGTAAAGCAACTCGTCAGGAGAGGGCAGAGTATGAAAGTTGAAGCATTAAAACAGCGATTAAACCGCAACCGTCCAATGACTAGCGTGACGATTCGTATGCCCGAAGATGTTGTGGAATATCTAAAGAAAGTTGCACCCTTGTTGGGTTTTTCGGGTTATCAGCCATTAATTCGTGCTTATATCGGTCAAGGTTTGCGCGTTGATTTAGAACGATTTGAGAGCGAGACAGTAAGAGCCTTAGTAGCAAGTTTGAAGCGCCGAGGTGTCAGCGATGCAGTGATTGATGAGGCATTAAAGGAAGTCGTTCATGCTAAATCATGTTAATTGTATCTAGCCAGCAGCATCTCATATCCAACCCGTTGACATCGGAATTATTCATCTCTCTCTTCTGGAGACTCTGCGCCCTCTGCGCCCTCTGCGGTTAAATCATTCCCATAAAATCGGAATTGATACCATTACAAAAGTCATGGTCTCATAAACGCAGACGCAACCATCCTACTTTTGACAAAGCAGTTCGCCTCAGACAAGAAGGGCGTAAGTCTGCTGAATAGCTCAATACCTGCACGCGGGCCAAAAACCCGGTTTCTGCGTGAATATCTCAAGGGATAATCCACGATTTTTCCTAGAAACCGGGTTTTTTAGGTAGAAGCGTGCGTAAGTCTTGTTAAGCAAACTTAATCTTCAAATAATCATCCTCCATCTTCGCCCCCGAAGGTTGCAGCGCCGCTAAAGCTTGCGGCAACACCAAATTACGGCGGTGATTCCCAATCCGAACATTCAACTCATCTCCCGTTTTGGTCAACTGGATCTGATCCTTAGCAATTCCGGGCAAATACAGTTCAAGACTATATTGATTGTTTTCCTGCACGATCTTAATCGTATTTTCTTTGTAATAAACTTGACTTGGGTCTTCGTCTTTGTAAAGCGTTTCTTTCAACCGTTCCAAAGCTGCCAAACCGCACATTTCTTCTGAATAAAGTGGCACTTCCTTAACTGGCAGCGGCATGAAATCTGAGTGAATTTCCTGACGGTACTGTTCCTGGCTTTCTTTCCACCGTTTAAAAAATGGGTCAGTTACTTCTGCGGGAATAATCCGGTTAGCTACTACTAAATCTGTGGCTACATTGTACAAACTCAAATAGGCATGAGCCCGCAGAGACTCTTTAATTACCATTTTTTCGGGATTGGTAACTAACCTTACCGAAGTCACAGTATTGTCAGTTAAAACCTTTTCCAAAGCTTCGATTTGTTCGTAAAATTCGTAAGGTGCATCCATCACCTCTTTGTCTGGTAAAGAAAAACCCGCAATTGGTCTAAAAATTGGTTCAACTAAAGGTCTAAGAGCGGCTGATATGCCTTGCAGCGGCTTGTAAAATTTTCTCATGTACCAGCCGCCAACTTCCGGCAAACTTAGCAGTCTCAATGCAGTGCCAGTCGGAGCCGAATCGATAATTAAAACATCAAATTCGCCTTCGTCGTAATGCCGCTTCATTCGCACCAAACCGAAGATTTCATCCATTCCTGGCAAGATAGCTAATTCTTCAGCTTGTACCCCTTCGAGTCCCTGGGCACGCAAGACTTGAGTAATGTAGCGCTTAACGGCTCCCCAATTGCCTTCTAATTCCCTGAGAGCGTCTAATTCTGCTCCCCACAAATTCGGTTTCACCAGCCGCGAATCGTGTCCGAGTTCCATGTCGAAGCTGTCGGCTAAGGAGTGAGCGGGATCTGTACTCAGCACTAGGGTTTTGTATCCCAATTCGGCACACCGCAGCCCCGTCGCAGCGGCTACGGAGGTTTTGCCGACGCCGCCTTTTCCGGTCATTAATATTAAGCGCATTGATTGTTTAGCTCGCCTGAAAGTAGTTTACTCCTATATTGTAACGTTATGTAACGGGAATTAATTTTGTGGGTAATTAATTTGGGCGACAAGCAGCCGCCGGACACAGCACATTTTCGCTAACTCACGAAATTGCTGCCATGTCAAGATAAGTTAAAATTATTTATTTCAGATATCAATTGCGACCCATAAAAATCAATCAGCGTTCATCTGTGTTTATCTGCTAATATTTGCCTTAAAAAAGGGATCTCGCTCTTGAAACACTATTTTTTATTGCTAACAAACCTAAGAACAATTCTCAAACATTAGTTTTCACAGGAAATACAAGCTGTTTGAGCACATCCAACCGCGAACAGTCCCAGTAATCGATGTGAGAAACAATTAAACCGTCGCTGTTGACTTTCAGTTCGCTCCTACCGGCGATCGCCATTTTCGGTTTCCAAGGTAGCGGTGCGATCCAGCTCAGAGTCCAGCGAGTGTCTATAGTATCTCCCGATCGCGAAATCCCGTGCAAATCGAGATTTATATCCTGAAAAAAAGTCCCCATAAACCCGATCATTTTGCGGTAGCGATCGACTCCTGTAAATCGATTCACTGGGTCTTCAAAATAAACATCTTTTGCATAGATGCTGTAAGTCTGATTATCGGGAAATCTTTGATAATCGTCTTTGAGAATTTCAATAAGATCCATTATGATTAGCTATTTGCCTGAAATTATTATAATATAGTTTATACCTGCTTGAGAAAAGGCGGACAACTTATGATCGACCTATACACTTTTACCACACCGAACGGCCGCAAAGTTTCGATCATGCTCGAAGAAATAGGTTTACCCTACAACGTGCACGTCATCGACATCACAAAAAACGACCAATTTAGCCCAGAGTTCATCGCCATCAACCCCAACAGCAAAATTCCGGCGATAGTCGATCGAGATAACGGCATCACCGTCTTCGAGTCCGGCGCTATTCTGATCTATCTTGCCGAAAAAAGCGGCAGATTTCTGCCCACAGACAAACAAAAATACTTTCAAGTTATGGAATGGCTGATGTTTCAAATGGCCAGCGTCGGCCCGATGTTTGGTCAGCTAAACCACTTCAAACGCTTTGCACCCGAACAAATTCCCTATGCGATCGGGCGCTACGAAAAAGAAACCTTGCGCCTCTACGGAGTATTAGACACTCAACTAGCAAAATACGAATACATCTGCGGCGACTATTCTATTGCCGACATTGCTACCTATCCCTGGGTTGCTATTTACGAATTTCAAGGATTAACCCTCGACAACCACCCCCACCTCAAACGTTGGGTAGAAACCTTGCAGAAGCGTCCCGCCGTTGAGCGCGGAATGGCTGTCCCATCATTATAAACCCCGCCTCTAAATTGTATTTTCAGGAGGGCAGGACACCCCACAAACAAGTTGACTTTTGTGGAACTCAGAGGTTGCACCATTCTCAATAAGCTTTTTAGGAACAGGCAAGATGCCTGTTCCACAAGAAAATTCCCTCTTTGTGGAACAGGCCGGAAAGCCTGTTCTTGACAATGGTGCAAGATGTGAGGTGGAACGGGCACGCGAGCCCGTTCTTAATCAACAGCGGGCGGGCTCGCGTGCCCAACCCCTACTCCCCACAAAGCAAATTGACTGGTTGTGGAACGGGCACGCGAGCCCGTTCAAAAAAAGCCCTCAAACTCAATCCACGAAATGCTTAATAATCGCCTCAGCAAACTCTGAACACTTCAACTCAGGCACCGGCGGCTCCATCAACCTCGCCAAATCATAAGTAACTTCACCGTTAGAAATTGCCGCTCCCAAACCCTTCTTAATCAAGTCTGCCGCTTCCTGCCATCCCATGTATTCTAACATCATCACCCCGGACAAAATCAGGGAACCGGGATTGACTTTATCCAAACCAGCGTGTTTCGGTGCAGTGCCGTGAGTCGCCTCAAAAACTGCACATTCATCACCAATATTCGCACCGGGGCCCATGCCCAATCCACCGACAATGGCGGCGGCCGCATCGGACAAATAATCCCCGTTCAGATTCATTGTCGCCAAAATCGAATACTCGGCCGGTCGGGTTTGAATTTGTTGGAAAATACTGTCAGCAATTCGGTCGTTGACCATGATTTTTTCTTTCCACTGGCCGCTGCCGTGACTGTCCCAAATTGCAAACAGAACGTCGGCTACTTCTTGACGAATTTTGGCTTGTTTTTCTGGGGTCAAAGCATCGTATCCTGGGTCTATTTGGCGAGCATTATCTTCTAAGCTAATGTCGGGATTTTTTTCTTTGTTGCTCAGAATCCAGGACTCTCTTTCCGTTACGCACTGTTGGCGAAACTCGGTGGTGGCTAATTCATAACCCCAATCTCGGAAAGCTCCTTCAGTATATTTCATGATGTTGCCTTTGTGCACCAAGGTCACTTGCTGCTTATCTCTCGGCAACCGTAAAGCGTGGGTAATGGCGCGCCGTACTAAACGCTGAGAACCTGTTTTGCTAATGGGTTTAATTCCGATGCCAGAATCGAGGCGAATTTGTTTTTGGCCGTGTTCTGGTGTTGCCGGAATTAACTCATTATTGAGGAATTCAATCAATTTTTTGCCGATTTCGCTGCCTTTGGCCCATTCAATTCCGAGGTAAATATCTTCTGTATTTTCCCGGTAAATAATTACGTCTAGGAGTTCAGGAGTTTTGTGTAGCGATGGTGTTCCAGCATAATATTTGCAGGGCCGCACGCAGGCGTAAAGGTCAAAGATTTGCCGCAAAGCTACGTTTAGCGATCGAATTCCGCCCCCGATTGGGGTTGTCAGCGGCCCTTTGATGGCGACTCCGTATTCTTTGATGGCGTCTAAGGAATCCTGGGGCAGATATTGGTAAGTACCGTAGACATCGCAGGCTTCGTCGCCTACATAGATTTTAAACCAGTTGATTTTGCGATCGCCACCGTAAGCCTTTTCTACCGCAGCATCCATGACTTTCTGGGATGCAGGCCACAAGTCAACGCCCGTACCGTCGCCGCGAATGAAGGGAATAATTGGGTCATTGGGGACGATCGGCAAACCGTCTTTGAAAGTAATTTTAGAACCTGTTGTCGGGGCTACAATCTTTTCGTACATATCTTAACAGCGCGGATAGGAATGTTCCCTATTTTGCCACGATTATCTGCCTAAACCTCCACCAATCCTAAATATTTGTATAAATTTAAGTTGGATTTTTGGGCGATCGGCTGCCCGTCACTGTGACTTTTGGGCGATCGCCCATTTAAAAGTTAATTTAAAAAAGTAGCCAAGATAGCAGAATTTTCTATCAAATTTCCCTCTCTATCTTTCAGCGCTACGGTTGAGAGGATGCTGGAAACAAGTCAGTGGATTTTAGATTTTACATTTTAGATTTTTAGATTTACTCCCCAGATTAATCGGGGAGGTTGAACCTTAGTCTAAAATTTTGGGTTGATAACGCACGACTCCTGTCGGAAAGTTGTATGCGTTTTGGGGTGGGGTCAAAATGGTGATTGTAGCCGCCGATGAACGCAAATAAAGGCAGATTATTTTCACAAATTTTGCATTTATTTGCGATATTTTTCCTTCTGCATATTCTTCTTCACAACCCACAAAATACACCAAATGACAATAATCACCACAACTATTTTGGAAACCGGGGCCAGATATTCCTCTACAAGTGTATAATTTTGCCCTAATTTATATCCGGTAAAAGTCAGGAAACTTACCCATAAAAGAGTACCTCCTGTTGAGTAGATTAAAAAAGGAATTAAAGGCATATTATTGATGCCAGCGGGCAGGGAAATCAGGGTGCGAACTCCGGGTACTAGGCGACACAAAAACACGGCTTTGTTGCCGTGTCTGTTAAACCATCTATTTGCTTTGTCAATATCGGCCCCCGATACAGTAATCCACTTGCCGTATTTGTCGGCTAAATTCCTCAAGCGTTCTTCGCTCAATAATTTACCAGCATAGTACCAGGGAAGCGCCCCCAAAACTGTACCGATTACCCCTGCGGCGATCGCCGGTGAAAACTCCATTCGGTTCTGGAATACCGTGAACCCTGCCAGCGGCATAATCAATTCTGAGGGTATGGGGGGGAAAAGATTTTCTAAAAACATCAACAGTCCTATTCCGAAATAGCCCATAGACTGCATTGTGTTAGTTATCCATTCAACCATTTTGATTCCCTAATTTGGTAAGAAGAAGTCATTAGTCATTGCTCGTTCCTAGGCTCTGCCTGGGAACACATATCGAGAGGCTCTGCCTCGACTCCCCATGAGGGAGGCAGAGCCTTGCTGCATTCATTCCCAGGCTGATCCTGGGAACGAGAATACTATGATTAAGTACCCGAAGTCCAAGAGTTTGTGTACTCAATTTGTTCGGCAGTCAAGGTATCAATGTGAATACCCATTGCTTCCAATTTGAGACGGGCAATTTCTTTGTCAACTTCCACGGGAATTGAGTGAATACCAGGCTCTAGTTTGCCTTTGTTCGTAACTAGATATTCGCAGGCTAAAGCTTGGTTAGCAAAGCTCATATCCATCACGGCGCTGGGGTGTCCTTCGGCTGCTGCCAAGTTGATCAAACGACCTTCGCCCAACACAATAATCGACTTGCCATTATTCAGGTGATATTCTTGAGTGAAAGACCGGACTGTTTTCACGTCGGTGCTTTTTGCGCCGAGGGATTTGAGGTCAATTTCAATGTCGAAGTGACCGGAATTGCAAACAATTGCGCCGTCTTTCATTGTCTCGAAATGTTCGGCACGAATGACGTGTTTGTTGCCGGTAACGGTAATGAATATATCTCCGACTGTTGCTGCTTCGTCCATCGGCATGACGCGGAAACCGTCCATCACTGCTTCGATCGCCCGAATCGGATCGATTTCTGTGACAATTACGTTAGCACCCATTCCGCGGGCGCGCAGTGCCGTGCCTTTGCCGCACCAACCGTAACCTGCAACCACAATATTTTTACCGGCTAACAAAATATTGGTAGCGCGGATAATCCCATCTAGGGTAGATTGACCGGTACCGTAGCGGTTGTCGAAGAAGTGCTTGGTGTCGGCGTCGTTGACGTTCATTGCGGGGAAAGTCAGCACGCCGTCTTTCAACATGGCCCGCAGGCGCACGATGCCTGTGGTAGTTTCTTCGGTAGTTCCGATTAAGTCGGAAATTTGGTTCGGGCGGTGCTGGATCAGGGCCGCTACCACGTCGCTGCCGTCGTCGATGATAATATTGGGGCGGTGGTCTAGGGCTGTGTAGACGTGACGTTCGTAGGTAGCCGCGTCTTCTCCTTTGAGGGCGAAGACGGAAATGCCGTAGTCTTCAACTAAGCAAGCTGCTACGTCATCTTGAGTGCTCAAGGGGTTGCTGGCGATCAGTACGGCGTCGCCACCGCCGAGTTTGATGGCGATTGCCAAATGAGCGGTTTCTGTGGTTACGTGGCAGCAAGCAGCCAAGCGAATGCCAGCGAAAGGCTTTTCTTTAGCGAAGCGTTCTTGAATTTGCCGCAAAACGGGCATTTCCCGGCCGGCCCACTCGATACGTTGCTTTCCCAAGGGGGCGAGGGACAAGTCTTTGACTTCGTGTTTAATCTTGACGGATGTAGCAACCATGTATGTTATTTCTCAGAAATCATCAAACTTTGTTAGTTTTAGCAGATTAACCCATCGGCGGGCAAGTGCTGTGATTTTACTCGATCGGGGTCGGCGCTGCTAATCTTAAATTTTGATTAGGTTTTAATGATTAGCGAACGAGTAGATGGAGTCACCCGCACCGTGAGAGTCAAACATTCTTGTCGGGCGATCGAGCTCAATCTTTTGTGTTAGCGTGGCCTTCTTTAATTTTTTGACAATCAAGCATCCAGGATACAAGCCCCCGAATTGATCCGTGGGGTCAAGGCTTCAATCGAAAATCGAAAATCTAAAATCTAAAATCGATTGACACTCTCACTTGGGCTGCTGGCAGTTTGAGCGCCTGCGTGGCGTTCCCAGCTTGGCACCCTGCAGATATCATCAGTTGGTTAGGACTTGGTTCCGTAGGGATTAGTTTCCCGTTCCCAGACATCTTCAAATACTTTTTATCGGAAATATTGTTGCTGTGGCACGAACCGTTTCAATTGGGCGATCGGATAATTGTGGAAGGCTTTGAAGGTACGGTTGAAAAGATTTTGCTGCGTTCAACTCAAGTTATTAGCGATCGGGGAGAGCGAGTTATCGTGCCGAAGGCGATCGTATTTGCCAATTCAGTGCGGGTAAGCTAATCCGCATTTAAATTGCATAGTCAAATAAATCTTTACTTGTGTGGGGAGTAGGGGTTGGGCAGGAGATCGCGCCCTCAATATACAATTTAAATGCACAACAGCTTAGGAATGAGAATTAAATAACTTCCACAAGTTTGTGGGACGGGCGGGACGCCCATCCCACAATAACAATTAAAATTATAAGTTATTTAATTCGCGCTCCTTATTTATTTTTCATTCCTAAAATTCCTCAACCGGTACTGGTGATTTTGTACTCGAACAATTTACCGTGAGTGAGTTTTTAATTTTGAGTTGGGAGAGGGAGAGAGTGGGAGGGTGGGAAAAATCCTCTTGCTTCACGCTTGACTTCTTCCCTCAACCCCCATCCGTTAAATCCGTTAAATCTCGTAGACTTCGCGTTCTTGAAATTCACCCTGACATCAAATCCGCGCTTGGAAAGTCGGGCGTAAAATCGAGTCAACATCCAACACTCAACCATCATTCAGTTTTGCGACCCCGAGTCAACAGTCAACAATTCCCGATGAGTGCAACCAGAATTGATATGACTTCTGCCTTCTGACTTTTCCAATCAAGCAAAAGGCGAGCCGATTTCTCATTAGCGCGCCTCCTAATTGAATTTTATTTTGTAACACGTAAAAGAGGAGATTGTTCCGGTTGACAAAATCATGAAGTCGTCTTGCTAGCGCGACGGCGGCGGGCTGCAACCAAACCACCCAAACCGAGAGCCAAACCAGTCATTGTCATGGGTTCGGGAACTGCTTCTGCGCTGACTGTGAAGTCTTGGAAGTCTGCGTCATTGCCGTTACCGCCATCGTCGAAGGAGATTAGTGTGCCTCCATTGAACAGAGAACCTATTCCGTTTGTGAATTTTCCGGCAGATCCGAAGCTGTTCGTTTCTTCTGTGTTGAGTGCGTCCCACAGTTGCGATTGCGCGCCAAACACTGCTTGCTGGTTGCGCGTATTCAAGGCTGAGGTCGAGTAGACAGTGCCAGCCCAGCCGCTGTTGAGTCCCAAAGTATAAATTTGATTGGCCAGGAATGTGAATACTGTCGAGCCAGAACCCAAGACTGTATTGCCCAGAGTTCCTTTCCATTCGTTACTCGAGCCGTTGTCTGAGGATTTAGTTTCCGAAAACAGGGTGCTAACTAGAGTGGCCGCCGAGTTGTTCACACTGTAGATGCCCAAAGAGGAAGTATACCCACCGTGAGATTCTTTGAAGTTAAACTTGACGCTGGTATCTTGGCTGAATGTGATGCCGTTGGTGCCAAAGGAGAAGGCTTGAGCTGGAGCTCCGGCGCCAAACAGAGCTGTGGCGGCGGCGGTAGCTGTTAGGGCGGATAAGAGTTTGGTATTCATAAACCTGTTCCTTTTGTGCGATCGTCTTAATAATTTCATTATGCGATACTTTGTTTGTATTTGGCGCACTTTAGGTAAAGTTTGACATATTCTTTATCAAGGCTTTACATATCCTTCATAAATTCTCTCTATCACATCTGCGGGCGGGGGATCGATCCCTAATAATACCCACTAAATAATTATAAATATTGTGGTCTGAAACCTTGCAGTCGCGGGCAGGGGAGCGCGGATGAACTTAAGTGATTTGGATCGGGCTTATGGCTACTTTTTTTTATAGTCTCAAGTCTAAATCCTCAATAGCAAACACTTAAGTATAAATACGGTAATATTCGTGGGTACTGACAGTTCCAGAAGTTTTCTATTAACCCTAAACTGGGAATATTTGTTTTTTGGGGCTTATGTATGGGAGTTAAAGTAGTTTATCTATCAGGTAAATTACGTACAAAATGCGATCGTGTGGTCTACGTATTTTGGTTGAATTAAATAGAACCCCTGGTGTGAGATATCCCCAAGATGGGATCGAGAAGATGCAATTTCCGCAGATTGAAGCGGTAAAAGACCGGATTGCCCCTCAACAAAGATTGTATAGAGAAGCTGTGGCCCCGTCTTTGCTCCCGATCGCCCGCATCAAAACAGACCGCTGTAGCGTTCCTCTGCCCAAGGTTCGCCCCGCCGATGGTAGCCGTTGCGTTCCCAAAAACCGAGTTCTTCGGTTTCTGTAAACTCCAGGCCGTTAATCCATTTGGCGCTTTTCCAAGCGTACAGGTGGGGAACTACGAGCCGCATTGGGCCGCCGTGGTCTGCGGATAGAGGTTCGCCGAAGACGGTGTGGGCGAAAAAGTTTTCTTCTCTCAGGAAGTCGGCGATCGCAATGTTAGTCGTGTAGCCGCCGTAGCAGTGTTCCAGGACGTGCATAGCTTTCGGATCGACTTCTATGCAGTTCATAAAATCGGTGACTTTGACTCCCGTCCACTGCACGTCGAGTTTTGACCACCGGGTGACGCAGTGAAAATCCGCAGTAAAGTTACTTTGGGGCATGGCCTGGAAGTCCGACCAACTGAAGGTTTGTGGTTTTGCCAATCCCCAGACTTTAAATTCCCAACTCTCAATGCTGACGGAGGGTGTATCGCCGTAGGTCAGCACAGGAAAGCCGTTGGCGAGGTATTGACCCGGGGGGACGCGATCGATGTTTTCTGATTCTGGCTTGCGAAAAAATTTGCCCAGCATGGATTCACGCTCTACAGTAACTGACTGCAATCCTGAGTATAACTTGCATAGAGGGGCGCATCGCAATTCTTCTCAAGGTAGAAAGCTTTCTGGACTTCTCTAGAAAGAAAAATCCCTAAATCCTGCCTGATGCCAACCTACTTCTGCCTTCTGAGAGAGACCAAGCTAAAAATTATAAAATTTATCACCCCAGCGGATGAATTTCCTAACCTTAAATTTTACCGTAATTAATGGCGCATTTCCGAATCTTTGATGTATTGTTACAATATGCTCAGATGCCATATGTAAAAAAATTGATGGGGTAAAAATCATGATCGCAAGTTGCTTAATTCCGTTGACGATCTGCTTGATTGCTTGGTGGGTGACAGCCGGGACTGACAACAGAACGCTAGACGGAATTCCGGCTCCCATAGCTGCAATTATTGGAATTTGTTCGTTAATTTGGTTGGTGGCGGCGTGTCCTTGGCCTGTTGAACTTGCTCTAGTATTGGCGGTACTGGTTTTGGGCAAAGCTTATTTGCAAAAAATCTTGAAAGTCGGCTGAAATTTTAGGGCTAGCGCTCCTAGGGTTTGCGGGAGCGCGACGATCGAGTGCTGCTACCTTGTTAAAATTTTTTGCAATGTGTCTGGCTAAGTTCTCAAAGGGGGTCGCAAAGGCGGAAAAAACCCTAGAATTGGTGAAATTCAATTTACATATTTTAGTTAAAAATTAGAACATAAAGATGGACAGGAAAACCCGGTTTATCTAAAATAAACCGGGTTTGTGAGGGTCTGAAATTGTCACACATCCAGCAATAATTGCTTAGGAGTGAGACACTCGGAACACAAGACACTGGGTTTCTGAGTCGAGGACTGTTGCTGTATGTGGGTAAAATGTCGATCTGTTAAATTGGCAAGCGATTAATATCTTTGTTAGAACCAATTACTACCATCACCTCGCCTTTTCTCAAGCGTTCGCTTGGCTGCGGATTGATCTCGAACTTGTCGCCACGACCGACTGCTAGCAAATTCAAACCATACCTGCGCCGGAGTTCCAATTCGGAGATGGTTTTGCCATCAAACTTTTCAGGAACTAGCAACTCAACGATGCTGTGAGCTGGGTCGAGGTCAAAGCGTTCTAAAATGCTGGGTTTTGTAAGGAGGCGGGCCAAAGAGCAGCCCATTTCTCGTTCGGGAAAAACTACATGATCTGCGCCGACTTTTTTCAACAGTTTTAAGTGAGTTTCCGAAGAAGCTTTGGCTATTACGTGAGCTACCCCGCCTTCCTTAAGATTTAAGGTTGTGGTAATGCTTTCTCCTAGATAATTGCCGATCGCAACAATTACTGTTTCAAATTCAAATATACCGGCTTCCGCAAGAGCGCTAGGCTCAGTAGAATCTAACTGCAAAACGTGAGCCGCAATGCGATCGTTCAAAGCTTGAGTTACTTTTTTTTCATCGGTGTCAATTCCCAGGACTTCGTAACCCAAACCGTGCAGAGTAGAACACACAGCTTTGCCGAAGCGTCCCAAACCAATAACGGCAAACTGCTTGTTGTCGGCGCGCAAAGTGCGAAAAAAATTTAAAGATGACAGGTTCACTGAATATCCAGCGCTGAGCGTCTTGCTGTTTAAATGTTAGCAGAGACAGCGCCGCCTCCTTTTGATTTTTGGGTAAGTAGTAAAAGTTGATTTGGGTTGTCACCCATTGTTTAGATTATCAGCAACGAGGCAGGATTTTTTATCCCACTAACAAACTTTCCTCAGCATACTTAAAAGGTCTGGGTTTGGGGTCGCCGACAGCGGCACTCATCAGCATCAGCACGCCAACACGACCTATGTACATTGTAGCAATCAAAACCAGCTTACCGATCGCTGAAATCTTGGCTGTAATCCCTGTGGAAAGGCCGACCGTAGCAAAAGCTGAAACTGCTTCAAATAGCACTTCGATAAATTTTAGTTCGGGATTGGTCAACTCAATTAAGATTGCAGATGTGAACGCGACCAACATGGAACCGAAGACTACACTAATAGTTTTTAGAATCATTGCTGGCGGGATTTGACGCTGATAGCACTCCACATCTTCCTGACCTTCGAGAACTGCTGTGGTACAGCAAAACAATATTCTAAAAGTTGTGGTTTTGATTCCGCCGCCGGTGCTGCCAGGACTGGCGCCGATAAACATCAGCGCGACAGTCAGAAATAGCGATGCTTCGCTCATTTTGCCAATGTCAATTGTATTGAATCCCGCCGTGCGGGAAGTAACAGATTGAAACCAAGCTGCCATCACCTTTTGAGGAAAATTTAGAGAGCCGAAAGTTTCTGGGTTGTCGTATTCCAGCACAAAAAAGGCTAGCGTTCCTAAAATCAAAAGGACAGCAGTTGTAGTGGTAACGACTTTGAAATTTAGGGAATAAACTGTGCAGATAGGGCTTTTGTTGAAGCGATCGCGCAGCCACAGGTACAATTCCATAATGACTTGATAGCCGATTCCCCCAAATATGATTAAACTGCAGACTGTGAAGTTAACCATAGGCGAATTGATGTAGCCGATCAAATTATCTGAATAGATGCTAAAACCCGCGTTGTTAAAGGCATTAATGCTGTGAAATACCGCCAACCACAGACCGTCTTTAAATCCGTACTGGGGGACGAAAACCGTCATCAGCAAAAACACTCCTGTTAATTGAAACAAAACGGTTGTTGCTAGAATTGACTGCACGAGTTGCACTACGCCGGCTAGCCCGGATTTGTCGAGAGATTGTTGCAGGGCAATTTTTTCTTTCAAGCCAAAGCGACGGCCCAATAACAGCAGCAAGATAGTCGTGGCTGTCATGTAGCCCAAGGCTCCTATTTCCACCAGTAAAACTAGGCACAGTTGCCCCCAAAAAGAGTAATATTTTCCGATATCTACAACCGACAAGCCCGTGACGCAGACAGCGGAAGTAGAGGTAAACAGTGCTGTTATTGGATCGCTCCAAGTTCCATCAATTGTGGAAAAGGGCATCATCAGCAATAGAGTACCTGCGAGGATGACAGCGAGAAAGCCCAAAGCAATGGTTCGCGAGACAGTCATTCGATTTTAGATTTTAGATTTTAGATTTTAGATTTGGGATTTGAGATTTGAGATTTTGGATTTGGGATTTGAGAGGGAACCCACAAATATATCGTCGGGCTTGAAATCAGGACATCTCTATCTGGCGAAGGCCGGAGACCGATCGAACTCAATCGCCAATTTCTATGACAACAGCGGGAAAATAACGGTAGAATTCCTTTAATAACTTGCGATCCGGCGATGACATCAACACTTTACCAGCAAATTCAGCAACTTTACGACGCTTCTAGCGGTTTGTGGGAGCAGGTGTGGGGCGAACATATGCACCACGGTTACTACGGCCCGGATGGCAATTTGAAAAAAGAGCGCCGACAGGCTCAGATAGATTTGATAGAAGAACTGCTGGCTTGGGCTGGAGTCCCGTCAGAGAAGGCACTGGGTGAATCTTACCGCATTCTCGATGTCGGTTGCGGGATCGGCGGCAGCACGCTGTATTTGACGGAAAAGTTTAGTTCGTTAGCGCAGCCCTCGAAGAGGATCGCTCAAAATAATTTAAAGTTGGATGGCGGGGTCGATCGAGATTTTAGCCGATCGCCCGAACTCAACAAAACGGGCGCTAGCGTTACAGCTACCGGGATTACTCTGAGTCCGGTACAGGCCAACAGAGCGACCGAACGCGCTAAAATTGCTGGGCTTGAAAGCAATGTGAATTTTTTGGTGGCCGATGCTTTGAATATGCCTTTTCCTGACGAGTCATTCGACTTGGTTTGGTCGCTCGAAAGCGGCGAACATATGCCAGACAAAATTAAGTTTTTGCAGGAATGCTGCCGCGTACTCAAGCCGGGAGGAACTTTGATATTGGCAACTTGGTGTCACCGCCCGCTGGGAGAAACGGCGGGTGAATTAACTGATGAAGAGAGAAAGCAATTGGCAGAAATTTACCGGGTTTATGCTTTGCCTTATGTGATTTCTTTGCCGGAATATGAGGAAATTGTCCGCAGTTTGCCTTTGACAAGTATTCGCACGGCTGATTGGTCAAAATCTGTTGCTCCTTTTTGGGATGTGGTGATCGATTCTGCTTTGACTCCGAGCGCGATTTGGGGTTTGCTAACTAGCGGTTGGACGACTATTCAAGCAGCACTTGCTCTCGGATTGATGAGCCGTGGATATCAGAGCGGGTTGATTCGTTTTGGCATGATTTGTGCTGTAAAATAACAGGCATATATCAGAGAATTTTTGAGTTTTGAGTTAATGAGTAAGGTGCGTATTACGCACCCTACAGAATATTATTTTTTTGGCGTGGGTGTGAGATTTATGGGCAATGATTCGATTGGCAAGTCTTGGATTGATAAGAATGGCTCGGCTCCGCAAAGCTGGGTGAGCGCATTTTGGGAGTTTTCTCGGCCGCACACAATTGTGGGTACTAGCTTGAGTGTATTGGCTTTGTACGCGATCGCCCAAAGTTCGCGGCTATTTGTTAATCCTGTACTTTTGCCCCTAGCTTTTGCCTGGTTGGCTTGCATTTGCGGCAATATTTATATTGTGGGATTGAACCAGTTAGAAGATGTTGAAATTGATAAAATTAATAAGCCGTATTTGCCGATCGCGTCGGGAGCGTTTTCTAGGAAAACCGGGGAATTAATTGTAATTGCAACGGGAATTATAGCAATTTTGACTGCTGTTTTACAAGGCCCGTTTTTGCTGGCTACTGTTGGTGTTAGTTTGGCGATCGGGACTGCTTATTCTCTGCCGCCAATTCGGCTGAAGCGGTTTCCTTTGTGGGCGGCGCTGTGCATTTTTACGGTGCGGGGCGCGATCGTAAATTTAGGGTTATTTTTGCACTTTAATTGGGTGTTGGGTTTGGGAGGGGCGAAAAGCGCTTTTTCTGGCTGGAGTTTGGAGAGTGTGTCTTTTGAGATTCCTGCGGAAGTTTGGGTGCTGACGGTTTTTGTTGTGGTGTTTACGTTTGCGATCGCCATTTTTAAAGATATCCCCGACATGGAAGGGGACAAGCAATATAATATTACTACGTTTACGATTGAGCTGGGCAAGCCGGCTGTCTTTAATTTATCTCGCTGGGTGTTGACGGTTTGTTATTTGGGCGCGACTTTTGCGGGAGCGATCGTATTGTCTAATGTTAATTTAGTGTTTCTGGCAGTTTCTCATTTGGCGGCTTTGGGTTTGATGTGGTTTTGGAGCGCGAAAGTTGATTTGGACGATAAAATAGAAATTGCGGCATTTTATCAGTTTATCTGGAAGTTGTTTTTCTTAGAATATCTGATTTTCCCCGCAGCTTGTTTGTTGGGGTAGAAGTTCGGCAACTGATTGTGTAACGGATGTAACGGATGTAACGGATGTAACGGATGTCACTCCGATGGAAGGGGGAAGAAGCAAGAAGGAAGTCGGAAGTTCGGCAACGGATTATGTAACGGATGTAAAGGATAGAAGGAAGAAGGAAGAAGGAAGAAGGAAGAAGGAAGAAGGAAGAAGGAAGAAGGAAGGAAGAGTTAACACATTAGAAGAAGTTGGCAATTACCAGTTAGCGAACTCCCAAACAACTAAGACAACTATGGCTTCTCAAAAAAAATTGCGGAAATCTGCCTGTACACTGGGTGCCGAAGACTCTTTGAAATTAGCTTGGGAACATCACCAAGCGGGACGTTTGTTAGAAGCTGAGAATTTGTATCGGCAAATAATAGAAGTGCAGCCGGAATCAGCAAACGTGCTGTGTTTGTTGGGAATAGCGGCGAGACAGCAGGGAAAGATTGCAGAGGCGATCGACTTTTACGAAAAGGCGATCGCCCAAAACCGCGATTTTGTAGAAGCACATTTAAATAAGGCTAATCTTTTGCTCGATGTAGGCGAGTATCAAAGGGCGATCGCCAGTTACGAACAAGTCATCAAAATCCAGCCCAACTCCGCACTCGCCTACAATAATTTGGGCTGGTCAAAACAGCAATTAGGCGAAATAGATGCAGCTATTTTATATTACCAAGCAGCGCTGCGAATTGACCCCAATCTGCACGAAACAGCGCACAATTTAGGACATATATTTAAACAGAAGAATTACTTAAATGAGGCAATTGCCTGTTACCAGCACGCTTTAAAAATCAATCCAAATTTGACATATTCCCTGATGGGTTTGGGAACAGTTTGGCAGCAGCAAGGTAAATTAGCAGAAGCTCTCAACTGCTACCAGCAAGCGGTAAAACTAGACCCCAACAATCCCGAAGCTCACAACAATGTAGGAGCATTTTTTCACGAACAAGGCAATGCAAAAGCAGCAATATCCCACTACCGACAAGCCCTAAATTTAAAGCCAGATTTCGTGGAGGCTATTAATAATCTCGGACACGCTTTGGTCGATTTAGGAGAATTTCAAGAAGCTTTTTCTTGTCACAGTCGAGCCTTGGAATTGCAGCCAGAAAACGCGATCGCCCACCTGGAATTCGCCTTAACTTTGCTATTGTTCGGAGATTTTCAGCGCGGTTTTGCTGAATATGAGTGGCGGTGGCGCACTCCGCAACTACAACCGAGGCAATTTAAACAGCCGGTTTGGGATGGTTCGGATTTGCAGGGAAAAACTATTTTACTCCACGTCGAGCAAGGCTTTGGCGATTCTATTCAGTTTATTCGCTACGCGCCGATTCTTCGCAGCCGAGGGGCTAAAGTTATGGTGGCTTGCTATCCAGAACTGATGCGGTTGTTTGCGACAGTTGCCGGCATTGAATATTTATCAGTTCGTTTGGAAGGTTTACCAGAATTTGATGTTCACGCGCCGCTGATGAGTTTGCCGCGAATTGTGGGGACAACTCTGGAAACAATACCAGCAAATGTTCCTTATTTATATCCGCCTGCTGAGTGCAAATTTGCGCTTTCTTCTGATGCCAAGTTGAAGGTAGGGATTGTTTGGGCGGGAAGTCCGAAGCGCCGGAAAGACAATCAGCGTTCTTGCAGCTTGAGCGATTTTATTCGATTTTTGGATGTTCCGGGAATTGCTTTTTATAGTTTACAAAAAAACTTGTCCGAGAGCGATCGCACTTTGTTACACCAACACTTAGTGCCGGATTTAACTCCGCATTTGAACGACTTTGCTGATACCGCTTCGGCTATATCTCAACTGGATTTAGTCATTAGTGTCGATACGGCTGTGGCGCACTTAGCTGGTGCTTTAGGAAAACCGGTTTGGGTGCTGCTTTCTTTTGCTCCTGACTGGCGTTGGCTGCTGGATCGCGAAGACAATCCTTGGTATCCAACTGCGAGGCTTTTTCGCCAAAGTCAGCCGGAAAGTTGGCAAGAATTGTTTGAGGAAGTACAGGCGGCTTTGAGTTTATTTGCGATCGCCAATACTGCTAGTTATTCCGAGGAGTCTGCCAAAGATTCGCTTGACTTCGTTTCACTCGCAATGACGGCTAATCATAAGCCTGACCTCGATTATGTAGCTGTCAAAATGACAGGTGCAAGCGTAGTTCAAGAGAGTAAACAAATATTTGCGATTGCGAGCGAAGGGTTAGCAGAAGGCTCTGCAGCTAAGCAATCGCAGGGGATTGAGACATCGATTGCGATCGGAAACAGCGGGGAGAATTTGGTTGTTTTAGAGGATTTATTGCGGCAAGCAGAGCATTTAATGGAAACAGGCGATCGGGAAGAGGCGATCGCCCTTTACGAACAGATTATATCTCTTGAGCCAAATTGCGTTCAAGCGCGGATTAATTTTGGTTTTCTCAAGCAAGAAAAGGGCGAATTAGAAGCCGCTATCCCGCACTACCGAGAAGCTTTAGCCATCGCTCCAAATATTCCTCAAACAGCTTACAACTTGGCCAAGATTTTTGAGGAACAAGGTCAAGCGGAAGAGGCGATCGCACATTACGAGCAAGCTCTTGTAGCTCAACCGGATTTCGTACCTGCACTGATTAATTTAGCCGTGGCGCTGCAAGAAAAAGGCGAACTTTTCAGGGCGATCGAGCTGTACCGGCGAGCGCTGGAAATTAATCCGCATAGCTGGGAAGCTTACAACAATCTGGCAACTGTTTTGCAAGAACAGGGCAATTTAGAAGATGCGCTGGATTATTATCACAAAGCTCTAGAATTGCTGCCGGATTTTGTGGAAGCTATCAACAATTTAGGCAGGACATTTCTGGAAAAAGGTGCGGTAGAAGATGCGATATCCTGCTACAGACGAGCGATTCATTTAAATCCAAATCATGCTAGCGCTCACCTGAATTTATCCTTGGCTTTGCTGTTGGTGGGAGATTTGGAAAATGGTCTCGCTGAATACGAGTGGCGCTGGCAAATTAAAGAATTTCACACTGGTCATTCCTGTTTTTTGACGGGGCCGGATAATAGTGTTTCGGCAAGAGAATACCGGCCTCTATGGGACGGTTCTGATTTGCTGGGAAAGACTATTTTGCTGCACGCCGAACAAGGTTTAGGTGATTCGCTTCAGTTTATTCGCTACGCTGCGATCGTCAAAAATAAAGGCGGTAGGGTTATTGTGGGCTGTTACCCGCAATTGCACCGTTTATTTGCAACGGTTGAGGGCATTGATTTGCTAATAGTTAAAGGGGAGCCACTGCCGGAATTTGACGTGCAAGCGCCGATGTTGAGTTTGCCCTATATTCTTGGTACAAATCTGCAAACAATCCCGGCAAATACTGCTTATTTATCTCCGCCAGCGGGTGCTGAATTTGGACTTTTGCCCGATCGCACTTTGAAAGTTGGGATTGTCTGGGCGGGGAATCCAAAACACCGCAAAAACAAGCAGCGTTCGTGCAGTTTGAGTCAGTTTCTGCCGCTTTTGGACGTTTCGGGGGTAAGTTTTTACAGCTTGCAGAAAGAGGTTTCTGAGGCCGATCGCGCGCTGTTGAATCAAAGGTCGATCGTAGATTTGAGCCCGCATTTTGGCGATTTGGCCGATACTGCTGCTGCGATCGCCAAACTGGATTTAGTCATTAGCGTCGATACCGCTGTCGCCCATTTGGCGGGGGCTTTGGGCAAACCAGTGTGGATTTTGCTGGCGTTTTCGCCGGATTGGCGGTGGCTGTTGCAGCGCGAAGATAGTCCTTGGTATCCGACGGCGCGGCTGTTTCGCCAGCATCAGCGGGGCGACTGGGAGGACGTTTTCGATCGGGTGGCGGAAGCTCTAGGCGCGGTTGCTGCTGCATTTGTCCCGTCGGATGGGGCGGATGCAGAGTTTCGGTTGGGCGTGGATTTGCAGCAGCAAGCCGATTGGGGCGGTGCGATCTCTTGTTACGAGCGAGCGATCGCGATCGATCCTAATTACGCAGCCGCGCACAGCAATTTAGGCGTTGTTAAACAGCATACCGGCCAGCTAACAGAGGCGATCGCGCACTACCGACAAGCCCTCTTCATCGACGGTAATTTGGCGGAAACTGCGAGCAATTTGGGCAGCGCGCTCGCGGAAGCAGGGGAGACTGAAGAGGCGATCGCAGAATATCAGCGGGCGCTTTCTTTGAACCCGAATTGCGCGGAAGCGCTGATTAATTTGGGCCTGTTGCGGGAAGAGCAAGGGGATGTGGCGGAGGCTATAAGCTGCTACGAGCAAGCGATTCAAGTCAATCCTAATTGCGCGGCGGCTTATTTGAATTTGGGAATTGCTTTGGAGGCACAAGGGGAGGATGCGATCGCGAATTACGAACGGGCGATCGCGAATTACGAACAGGCGATCGCGCTCGCTCCCAATGATGTGGAGGCTTTGCAGCATTTAGCATACGCCTCGATCCGACAGGGCAAAATTTCCGATGCGATCGCATACTACGATCGAGCTCTGGCGCTGCAACCGGATTGGGCAGAAACTGATCTCGCTTATCTGAGTTCACTGTCTAGCCCAGATAAGTTGGATGAGGATTTAGCTGTTTGCCAGCAAGCGATTCAGGCATCGCCAGCCAGTGCACAGGCTCACGGCAATCTGGGAATTGTCCTGCACAAACAGGGCAAAATTGAAGATGCGATCGCCTGCTACCAGCAAGCTTTGAGGCTGAAACCCGACTTTCCACAAGCTTTGAACAATCTCGGCAAAGCTTTTGAGGAAGCGGGAAATATGGCAGAGGCGATCGATTGTTACCGTCGGGCGATCGTACTCAAACCCGGTTATATCAATCCCCTCACCAGTTTGGGAAGTGCTTTGCACGATCGCGGACAATTTGCGGATGCTCTCACCTACTACAGCCAAGCAGTTAAATTTAATGTCGCTAGCCCCGAATCTCACCTAAATTTAGGTTTAGCTTTGCTGCTGGCGGGAGATTTTCAGCGTGGTTTTTGCGAGTACGAATGGCGACTCCTAGTTAAAGAAAAACAGTTCCGGCGCCACAACTTTATTCAGCCGGTTTGGGATGGTAAAAATTTGGAGGGAAAAACTATTTTGCTTTGCCCGGAACAGGGTTTAGGCGATGCAATTCAGTTTATCCGCTATGCAGATTTAGTCAAACAAAAAGGCGGTAGGGTAATTGTTTGGTGTTTGCCGCACTTGCAGCGCTTGTTTGCAGAAGTTTCTGGAATCGATGCGTTAATAGTTAATCCAGAGGATGCGCCGGATTTTCAAGTGCGCGCGCAGCTCATGAGTTTGCCTCATCTTCTGGGAACAACTTTAGAAACTATACCCGCCAAAGTTCCTTATTTAGCTCCGCCGCCCGGTTGGGAATTTACTCTCAATCCAACTACTAATTTGAAAGTGGGAATTGTATGGTCAGGAAATCCTAAAAATTCCCAAAATAAGGTGCGATCGTTACCGCTAAAATTGTTGACAAAACTGTTAGATATTCCGGGAGCAGATTTTTACAGCTTGCAACAGGAAATGACAGCAGACGATCGCGCTTTGTTAGAGCAAATAGCCGTAACAGATTTAAGCTCTTATTTGCACGAATTGGCGGATACTGCGGCGGCAATCTCGGCTCTGGATTTAGTGATTTCTGTAGATACTTGTGTGGCACACTTGGCTGGTGCTTTGGGCAAACCCGTGTGGATTTTGCTGTGTTTTGTGCCGGATTGGCGGTGGATGTTGCAACGCGAAGATAGTCCTTGGTATCCCACGGCGCGGCTGTTTCGCCAGTCTACAGCGGGAGATTGGGAAGGAGTTTTAGAACAAGCTGCTTTGGCGCTGAGAGAAAGAATTGTCCAGCATAAACCAGCTATACCGCCCAGAGAAAGTCTAACCAATATTGAATTATATCAAAGACAGTTTAATCAGGGAAATATTCTCAAGGCGCAAGGAAGATTTGCCGAGGCGATCGCTTATTTTAAAAATGCTTTGGTTTTGCAGCCAAATTCGATAGAGACCGCCACGAATTTGGCAGTGACGCTGCACCAAACAGGCGATTTAGCCGAAGCTGCCACCTATTATCAGCGCGCGAGCGAAATTGACCCTAACTGCGCTCAATCTCACAATAACTTGGGTATTTTGCTGCAAGATCAAGGCAATATAATGGCTGCTATATCTTGCTTTCAAAAGGCGATCGCCCTGAATCCGGTTTACGTCAAAGCTCTCAACAATCTCGGCGCGATACTCCAGCAGCAGGGCGAGTTGCCAAGTGCGATCGCGTGTTTTCATCAAGCACTTTCTGTCAATTCCAATTACGTGCCGGCGCTGGTAAATTTGGGTGCGGCGATGCAAACACAATCTCAGCTAGACGAGGCTCAACGGCTTTACGAGCGGGCAATTGAAGCAGAACCTAACAATCCTGCAGGACACTATCACCTGGGAACGTTACGCTTGGGGGCGGGAAAAATAGAACAGGCAATTTCTAGCTTGGAACGAGCCATATCTTTGAACCCTAATTATCTAGAAGCTCTTACTAATTTAGGCAGTGCTGTTGAACAATTAGGAGACGTAAATCGAGCAATTTTGTGTTACAGTAAAGCTCTCGAACTTGATGCAAATTGTGTTAAAAGTCACTTCAATTTAAGCTTAGTTTTGCTGTTAACTGGGGACTTGCCGCGCGGTTTAGCAGAATACGAGTGGCGGTGGCAAACAGAACAGGCGAAAAAATTGCCACGGTTGAATTTTAATCGACCAGTTTGGGATGGTTCAGATTTGAATGGGCAAACTATTTTGCTCCGATCCGAACAAGGTTTGGGCGATGCTATTCAATTTGTGCGATACGCAGCCATTGTGCAGCGAAAAGGCGGCAAAGTAATCCTTTCTTGCTATCAAGAACTGAAGCGTTTATTTAAGCAGATTCCTGGCATCGAACAAGTGGCGGTTCGGATGGATGAATTGCCCGATTTCCAAGTGCAAGCACCGCTGATGAGTTTGCCTCATATTCTGGGAACAAATTTAGAAAATATACCCGCAAATGTTCCTTATTTAGCTGCGCCGCCGCATTGGCAATTTTCTCTAAATTCCGATGGCAATTTCAAAGTTGGGATTGCGTGGGCGGGAAGTTCGGAACATTTGAAGGATTTTCAGCGATCGAGCGATTTAAGCTATTTCCTGCAATTGTTAGATGTTCCCGGTGTAAGTTTTTACAGTCTTCAGAAAGACTTATCGCCTGAAAATCGTACTTTGTTAACTCAAATTCCCGTGATAGATTTGAGCGACAATTTGAACGATTTTGCCGATACTGCGGCGGTGATATCGCAACTAGATTTAGTAATTTGCGTGGATACTGCGATCGCCCACTTAGCCGGTGCTTTGGGTAAACCCGTATGGATTTTGCTGTGTTTTATGCCGGATTGGCGGTGGATGTTGGAACGTGAAGATAGCCCTTGGTATCCGACAGCGCGGCTGTTTCGGCAGCAAACACCGGGCGATTGGGAGGAAGTATTCGATCGCGTAAAAACAGCCTTGCTAGAGAGCATAAAAACAGCCTTGCTAGAGAGGGCGAGCACGGGGGCACCGCCCCTACAATCTACTCGTTTCCAGGCTGTGCCTGGTAACGGAGATACCGAAGCTTCGCCTCGATTTGCCTTATCGCCGCCACAGGTACAATTTTACATAGCAAAGGCCTTAGAAAAACAAGGTAAAAAAGCAGAGGCAGCCGCTCGTTATGAACAAGTAATTGCCGCCTCACCCAGCCACGCAGAAGCCCACAGTTGTTTAGGTTATCTCAAACAGGAAAACGGGCAAATAATCGAGGCAATTTCGCATTACAAACAAGCGCTAGAAACCGATCCCAATCTGAGCGAAACAAACTTATATTTGGGTTCCGCCCTCGAAGAACAAGGAAAAGTCGCAGAGGCGATCGACTTCTACAATAAAGCAATTCAACTACGTCCCAACTCGCCAAATTGGCGCTTGAGACTAGCCTTAGCTTTGCTCTTAACTGGAAATTTTGAGCGTGGTTTTGCGGAGTACGAATCGCGCTGGCAAACTCAACAATTGGATCCGCGCTCTTTTGAGAAACCACTTTGGGACGGCTCTGATTTGCAGGGAAAAACAATTTTATTGCACCCTGAACAAGGTTTTGGTGATACGATACAATTTATCCGCTACGCAGCTTTAGTTAAGCAAAAAGGCGGCAAAGTTATTGTGGCTTGTCATGTCTTGCTGAAGCGTTTATTTGAAGGAATTGCCGGAGTCGATCGAATTGGAGTCAAGCCGAGCGATTTGATAGATTTTCAAGTGCAAGCCCCGCTGCTAAGTTTGCCCAGAATTCTGGGAACTACTTGGGAAAATATACCGGCGAATATTCCTTATTTAGCACCGCCACAGGATTTTAAATTTTATTTAAAGCCGAACAATAAACTCAAAGTAGGTATCGTGTGGGCGGGCGGCCCGCTGCACCGCAACAACCATCGGCGATCGTGTAAATTGAGCGATTTTGTGAATTTTTTAGATGTTCCTGGAGCTAGTTTTTATAGCCTTCAGAAAGATTTATCACGGGGCGATATTACTTTATTAAAGCAACACCAAATTGAAGATTTGAGCGAACATTGCGTCGATTTTGCCGACACCGCAGCAATTATTTCGCAACTCGATTTAGTAATTTGTGTAGATACTTCTGTCGGGCATTTGGCTGGTGCTTTGGGCAAACCAGTCTGGATTTTGCTGTCTTTTGTGCCCGATTGGCGCTGGATGCTGGAACGCGAAGATAGCCCTTGGTATCCCACTGTGCGTCTGTTTCGCCAGCAAAAAGCCGGTGATTGGGATGGAGTGTGCGATCGTATAAAAGCAGCCTTGCTAGAGAGGGCGGGCACGGGGGCACCGCCCCTACAATCTACTCGTTACCAAGCTCTGCCTGGTAACGCATATTCAGAGGCTCCGCCTCGGCTTCAACCCCCAGAAACTCCCCCACAAATTACCGGAATGGGCATCAGTTGGCCGATCGGCATCACCAGCGGCTGGGGAATTTACGCCCTGAATTTAACACTACAACTGCGGCAAAATCCTGCCTGGGAAGTTGCACTTTTAACACCGCCATCAATCACCTCAGAATCGATGAATCCGCTGCATAAATCGCTGTTGTTACCTGTCATTGAAAAGCACAAAAGTTTTCAGGAATTAGTAGCAACCAATTCCGACAAACAAATCAGTTGTAATTTTCCCGTACTTTACGCTTTAGGGAATAATTTAGCATCCTCTGGAGTTGACAATCAAATTACCAGCGATTGTCAAATAGGAGTCATATTTTTTGAAGACACGCGAATCACAGCAGAAGCACTAGAAACAGCCAAAAAATATAGCGTGATTGTCGCCGGTTCTAACTGGAATGCCGATGTTTTGAGAAGCTGCGGCTTGACTAATGTGGCGATGGTACATCAAGGAATTGACCCAACAATTTTCCATCCTGCACCCAAATCTAATCTATTTGGCGATCGCTTCGTCATTTTCTCCGGCGGCAAACTGGAATATCGCAAAGGTCAAGATATTGTAATTGCCGCTTTCAAACGATTTCGCGCCAAACATCCAGAGGCTTTGTTACTAACAACATGGCACAACTTCTGGCCTCAGTATATGCTAGGAATCGAACAAACTGGAAACGTTGCGGGACTTCCCAATATCAACCGGGACGGAAGTTTAGGAATTTCGCAATGGTTAGTGGCTAACGGTTTGCCCGTTGACTCTTTTATCGACATAGGCTTAATTCCCAATCACCTCACCGGACAAATTTTGCGAGAAGCCGACTGCGCTGTTTTCACCAACCGCTGTGAAGGCGGTACTAATTTAGTCGCGATGGAAAGTATGGCCTGCGGAATTCCGACTATTTTATCAGCAAATACTGGTCATTTAGACTTGATTTACAGCCACATTTGCTATCCTTTATGGAGTCAAGGACGAGTTAAACTAACTCCTCCTTTTTCCGGTGTAGAAGGTTGGGGAGAGTCTGATGTGGCAGAAGTTGTCGAGGCTTTGGAGCAAGTTTATACTAATCGGCAACAAGCTAAAAGTCGCGGTTTAGCAGCGGCTAATTTCATGCTGGATTGGACTTGGGAAAAACAGGTTAAGCGTTTTTTGGATGTTATATCAAATTCGATTTAACAATCATCTTTTTACGGCGAATAGAATTCGATCCTCCACAAACAAAGTTTGTTTTTGTGGACTCAATAATAAAGAATCATATCATGTCCGATCGATCGCCCATAATACAATTGCCGGGGCGGGTTTGTGAGATTGTCCGTTTTTGGCAAATATTATTGGTGAACCCGCCCCTACAGGAATCAGGGTAATCGACAGGACATGATATCAAGATTAACTTGCGATTAGTTCCAATAGCTTTTCAGCATTATTCACGCTTTCCATATCGTAAAGTTCCCGGTTGTAACAAACAATTTGTGCTACTAATTTGTGATGATATTGTTGAGCTTTTTCATTTCTAGAACCATGAACCTGACGATAATTAAGAACTATTTCTCTCGTTCCAAAAAAAGGAATGCTATGTTTGTGACAATTAACCCAAAATTCCCAATCCTCATAACCTTCTTTCATCTCTGCTTTGTAACCGTTGACCAAATTCCAAACTGATTTGTGATACAATGAAGACGGGTGAATCATATTAGATTGCTTGATATTTTCCGGCGAATACAAATCGTAACTGGGTACGGTGCGCTTTTCATTGCCAAACAGTTGATAAGAACCAAATGCTATGCAAGGTACTTTGGATTTTAGACATATTTCTAAAAGACAAATCAAGGCATTGGGATCTAAAATATCATCGGCATCTAAGGGAATTATGTATTCGCCGTTTGCTGCCGATATGCCAGTATTTCTAGCCCTTGATATCCCTTGATTAGCTTGTTCTATTAGCCTAATTTGATGCTGGGGATTTGTTGCTATCAAATTTTTGGCGGCTGTGCTAGTAGTATCTAAGCTGCCATCATTAACAATGATTATTTCCCAATTTTTGTAAGTTTGATTGATAACGCTAGTTACTGCTTGCGACAAAAAATGAGCTTGATTGTAACAGGGAATAATCACAGATATTAAAGGTCGATCTGCCAATTGTGGCGATGCTGAAACTTGTTTGACACTTTCTGATTGTAAATTCTGTGCCGAATTTCTAGCAGCTTGCAAGCTGTAAAAATAAATCTTGGGATGGACGATCGCTAATTGATTCAGCTCGGTATTTTGATACTCATTTACTAACCTCGGATATCCCGGCAAGTATTCTTGTTTAACAAAAATCAAGATATTCTGAGCGTACCAAGGCTCTACTTTGTCATTGTTCCATATTTTTTTTCTCAAGCAATCAATGACTGCATAGCCCTTTTTCTGAAAGTAATAAACCCAATATTCTGGCCACTGTTCGTTAACGTGTTCGACGCCTCCTTGAAATGGTATCGCAGCCGAAAACAGAATCACTGGTGCTAGTTGAGTGAGAGAATTAACAAAGTTTTCGGCACAGGTAGCGGGCAAATGTTCGGCAACTTCCAGAGAAATTGCTAAGTCAAACTTTCTGTTTATTTGCAGCGGTTGCTTTAAATCGGCGGATTGAAACTGATTTAAAGGAATTTGTAAAATAGTGCGATCGACATAATCGCCATCTATTCCCAAACAATCAGCAATTCCCAACTTCTGAAACGCAGCTAACCAGCTTCCCGTACCGCAGCCCACATCCACTACACTTTTAGGTAAAATCGGTTGCAGCAAGTCTAACAGCAGGGGAATAATTTCTCTAGCAGAAGTGCGAGTTCCTTCTCCGATTAATTGGTAAAAATCTCTTGTATAAGATGACTGTTGGTTTTGATGGGTTTGGCTGCCTGTTGGAGAATTAATTGTCTCTAAACTGCTAATATTGTAGCCGTGCAAATGTGCTGGCAACTGCCAGGAAATCTTGGGGTCTGGTTGATGTTTTACTGGCTCGACATTGCCCCGCCAAGCAGCACCCATAATTTGCATTGTTTGATATACTACCGTTTGCCATCCCCTTTGCTTCAAGTAATCTAAACCTTGAGCAACATCGGGAGCGGTTAAATCGTGAAATAAAATTATTGCATCTTCCTCCGCCAATTTTTCACACGCAATGGCATCATTTAACGGCCCATCACCTCCGTGTTCTCCGTCAATAAAAATTAACGACCATTTGCGGTTGAATTGAGCGGAATATTCTTCTACTCGTTGGGGGCTATAGCCCGGTATTAGCTCGACTGATGTTTGAACGCCCGACGCATTTAGAGCACTTTGAATTGAATCGATTACACTTTGTCTGATATCTTCTCTTTCTAACAGCGGATCGACGACATCTAACTCAACTCCTGCGAGGGCTATGTGACAAGCAGACCAACCCAGCCAGCAACCTATTTCTAATGCTTTTTTACCCTTGAATTGCAAAGCAGTATTGTAAAGAATATGTGCTTCGTCGCGATTCAAAAACCCGATAAATGGATAGCGCTTGTCTGCATACCAATTATGCGGAACTTCCCGGCGCAAATAAGGCCAGTTACTCGTATTTGGATCGGCAATAATCATATTGGGGAAATAGGAGTCAGGTATAATTATTTGGAACCCTGGCGAGACATAATCCCCTGGATGTAATAAATTATTTTTGCTAATTTCCGGTTGTTGGTAAGTCATTTTGGGTTTTTGAAATATTTGGACTGCTTCCTGTTTTTTAGGTTGGTAACGGACGCTAATTTCCAGTATATCGCCGTCAGTTGCCATCAATTGTACTCGGTCAAACTGCTGGCGGCCAGCTAAATGCAAAATGCCGATCGCCTCCTGCGGCAAGTACGGCTCCACAAAACAGCCTCGCTGCTTGTCCCAAACCGGAAAACCGTTGAATATCCAATTGCACCAAGCTGGGAGCATTTCAGTGAGATTGAACAATTCGCCACTGTAAACAGCGAGGTTGAGGGCAAATTGATCTGTCATGACACAGCCGGATCTTTGCAATCCTTGATTGATTTTTTCTGCCCAGATTTCCCAGTGCAAAGCATCTTGTCGGAGTGCGAAAACTCCGGCATTTAATATCGGATAAGTGTAGAATTTATTAGCAATTTCTTCACCAAAGTTAGCTTCATATTGTTGATAAACCCACGGCCAAAACTGAGGAAGTTGCCCGTACTGCTGCAAGCTTGCCCTGTGAACTTCGGGAACAATTGCCAGCCCCCGGCGCGATGCTCCTTCAACCAACAAATTAATTGCTCTCCAGTCTTGAACCCAAGCATCTGCATCTATCCAAAGGTATATATCAAAATTGGGAAAGTATTTTCGCAAACAAGGTCTAACTAATAGTCCTTTTAAATGTTCTGGAGATTCATTTCTACCGGGAAAATCAAAATCCCAGTCCGGTTTTTTAATAAAAGTTACTTGCCTTTCTAGCCACTGCAACTGTTCGGGAGTGCAGCCGAGATCGAAAAAGCCGATCGCCACATTTTCACCCTCTGGTTTTTCCCGCACCGATAAAATAGTACCTTGCACCAATTCAAAGTAATTTGCATCGGCGGCCGTGATGATGATAATCTGCATAAATAGTAACGGGTGCATCTCGTTGGGTGGGGCGGGTTTATTTAACCTGTTTGCACCGTTGAGGGGAAGGGGTGAACCCGCCCCTACAGGCTGCTTGAAAAGTCTGATTAAATTATAGAGTAGGGTAGGGTGCGCCGCAGCACCGCAATATTCATAAAACTATACTATCGAGACGATCGAGGAGGAATTGTGAAAAACCATAAAGGGAAAGTTTATCTAGTCGGTGCGGGGCCCGGAGATTGTAACTTGATGACAGTGCGATCGCACAAACTGCTATCCCAGGCCGAAGTCTTAATCTACGATGCCCTCATCGACATCCCGCAACTCGAATTAATCCCAGTAACTTGTCGGAAAATCGAAGTCGGGAAACGCGGAGGCAAACCTTCCACCCAGCAGGAAGAAATTAACCGTTTGCTGGTAGAACATTGCCAACTTGGAAAACAAGTGATCCGCTTAAAAAGTGGCGATCCGTTTATTTTTGGTCGTTCTAGTTCGGAAATTCAAGCATTAATTACAGCGGGCTGCGACTTTGAAGTAATACCCGGAATATCCTCCGCCTTAGCCGCACCTTTACTAGCAGGAATTCCCCTCACAGATCCGGTAATGAGTCGCTGTTTTGCAGTGATGAGCGCCCACGAACCGGATGCTTTGGAATGGGAAGCATTAGTGCAGATAGAAACTTTGGTAATATTGATGGGAGGGCGCAATTTAAGCGAGATAATTTGGCAATTGCAAAAGCACGGACGATCGCCCGAAACTCCGATCGCCATTATCCGAAATTGCGGCCGCCCCGAACAGCAAATTTGGCTAGGCACTCTCTTCAACATTGTACAGCAAACAGCAGGTCAATCTCTGTCGCCTTGCGTAATCGTAATTGGGGAAGTAGTTAGATTGCGCGAATATTTAATCCAGCCAGAAAGCACAAATATGATCGATACACCAGTCACCATTAATAACAGCCAATTGCCGCTAGCAGGAAAAACCATTTTAGTCACGCGATCGGTTTCTCAGTCTGCTGAATTTAGCGATCGACTCCAGCAACAAGGAGCCCGCGCGATCGAAATGCCCGCCTTGGTAATTGGGCCCCCGTCCACTTGGGAACCATTAGACAGTGCGATCGCACAATTGTCAAGCTTTCACTGGTTAATTCTCACTTCCCACAACGCTGTAGACTGCTTTTTTCAAAGATTACAAGCAAAAGGCAAAGACGCCCGCAGCTTGTTTGGTATTAAAATCGCAGTTGTCGGGAAAAAAACAGCAGAAAGTTTGCGATCGCACTCTCTACAACCCGACTTTATTCCCCCCAACTTTGTCGCCGATTCCCTAGTCGAGAACTTCCCCTGGCAGGGCGGGCACGGGGGCACCGCCCCTACAAACTGCAAAATCCTATTTCCGAGAGTAGAAAGCGGCGGCAGAGAAGTTTTAGTTAAAGAATTCACCGCCAAAGGAGCGCAAGTAATAGAAGTGCCAGCTTACCAATCTTGCTGTCCCGAAACTATCGATCCGATCGCCCTATCCGCACTCCAAAACCAAGCCGTAAATATCATAACCTTTGCCAGTTCCAAAACCGTGCATAACTTTTGCAATCTCCTCGAAAAAAGCCCAGAATTATCCCTGTCTAAGGATTGGTTGGAAAACGTTTGCATCGCATCCATCGGGCCGGAAACTTCCAAAAGCTGTCAGAATTTATTGGGTAAGTTAGATGTGGAAGCCAAAGAATATACCTTAGACGGATTGACTGAGGCGATCGTCCAATGGGCACAAGCGAGGTTGTAAAATAGTTGTACGATCATTAGGAGGAAAGAAACATGACCGCAAAAGACCAACTTCTTCAAGAACTAGACCAAGTACCAGAACCCGTGCTGCTGAAAGTGCTTGAATTTGTCCGTTCCTTAAAGACTGAAGAAGAACAACAAAAACTAGAAGCCAAAGCATGGCAGGCATATCTAAATTCCGAACACGAAAGAAAGGAGGTTTACCGTCGCCTTGCCAACTCCTAATTTTGTCAGCAAAAGTATGGTTTTAAGTATCCACGCCAGACAGATAGAGAGGTTTGGCGGCACTCCCGGCGTTAGAGATGAAGGTTTGTTAGAGTCGGCTTTGGCTCAACCGCAAGCAACTTTTGGCGGTCAATTTTTGCATTCAACGATTAGCGAACAAGCTGCCGCCTATCTCTATCACATAGCGATGAATCATCCCTTTATTGACGGCAATAAACGATCGGCTTTTGCAGTGACAGATACCTTTTTGCGTTTGAATGGTGGCGCTTTGAATTTGACCGACGATGAAGTATATGATTTAGTCATGCGAGTCGCGCGGGGAACGATGACTAAGGAAGAACTAACCACCGAGTTGGAGTCATGTATTGTTGAGGTTTAATAAGTAAGTTTGGCAGTGCGCTACATTGAGATTAAGTAAGATGCGCCGATAAGCGCCCTACAGTGAAATAGCGAATCGCGGAACAAAAAAGCGAGTAAAGTTATCACTAAAGAACAAAGCCGAGATCCCTTGCGTCAAGCCAGTAATAAAACTAAACAGAAAATAGCACCAACCGCCGATCGCCCTTCCTCCACCAAATCCCGCTACCCAGCTACTAATTAGCAATAGCCATGAATATAAATTTTTCTCGTTACGACACCTTAACCACCCTGCTAGCAGGAACTACCGCAGCCTTAACCATAGTCATCAGTCAGCCCGCGATCGCCAAAACCCCCCAAGAAGTCGCCAGCATTGCCGGGCCGCTGACAGTACAAATTAACAGTGCTCTCGGAGACGGTTCTGGGGTAATTATTGCCAAAACAGGCAAAACTTACACAGTTTTAACAGTCAACCACGTCGTAGAAAAAGCAGACGTGAAATACACCGTTCGCACGTCTAAAGGCAAAAACTATCAAGCAACCTCCGTCACCCGTTTGCAAACCGCCGAAACTGACCCGGATTTAGCCGTAGTCAAATTTGAAAGCCCCGAAGAATATCCAGTCGCGACGATCGCAGATTCCGATCAAGCCGTCATCGGCACTCAAATCTTCGTTTACGGCTATCCCGCTACCGGCGGACTTTTCGGCGCTGAACGAGAACCCGAACTCTCTCCCGGACTCGTTACCAGCCGCCCCAGCAACCGCCCGGAAGGTTACACTTTGCGGTATCAGGCCGTAACTTGGAGTGGCATGAGTGGCGGCCCAGTTTTTGACTCCGAAGGCCGAGTCATCGGTTTACACGGACAAGGGGAATTCGGTTTTGCTCAAACCAGTTCCGGCGAAGTCGCCCCAATTAAAACCGGATTTAACGCAGCAGTTCCCATCAATACATTTATCGCCAAGCTAGTGGCGGCGGGAATAAACAAATCCGAGTTGAAAGTAGACAATACTCCCGCAACGATCGGCCCGGTATCCACCGCCAATCCCCAAGACGCCCAAGCCTATTATTTTCGAGGACTTTCGCTGTTAGATCAAGGAGATGCTTGGGAGGCGATCGCGGATTTCAACAGAGCACTCGCTTTCAAGCCCAAATATACCCCTGAATTGTATTTTAATATCGGTAATGCCCGCACTTTCATCACCGCCGGCTTAGCCCAACTCGAACCCACACGCGGTTCCAATGCTATTCAAGCATACACCCTGGCGATCGAAGCCAATCCCGGTTTTGCCGACGCTTACTACAACCGAGCTTTAGCTTACCTGGACAACAAAGACCAACCGAAAGCAATTGCCGACTTCCAAAAAGCAGCAGAACTTTACAAGCAAGGCGGCAGAACCAGCGCCTATCAAGACGCGCTCAACAGAATCAAGCAATTGCAGTAGACTTACAAGTTAAGAATTAAGAATTAAAAATGGGATTATTCATTTTTAATTCTTAATCACGTTCATACAAACAGCAGGTAAATAACCATGACTGCTATCACCTTAAACCTCAACTCCCTGATTAAACTAACTTCAGAACAGTTTTATCAACTGTGCGAAGAAAACCCTGACTTGAAACTCGAACGCAACGCCAACGGAGAATTAATCGCCATGCCGCCAACCGGAGGAGAAACAGGGAAACGCAATGTCAAATTGACTACACAATTGGATGTGTGGAACGAACAAACCGAACTCGGCGAAGTGTTTGATTCCTCCACAGGATTTACTCTGCCCAACAAAGCCGATCGATCTCCTGATGTCTCCTGGGTAGAAAAATCCCGCTGGTCAGCTTTGACGCCCGAACAAAGAGAAAAATTCATCCCGCTTTGTCCCGATTTTGTCATTGAATTAGTCTCGCCCAGCGACAGTTTGAAAAAAAGTCAGGAAAAAATGCAAGAATATATGGAAAATGGCTGCCGTTTGGGTTGGCTAATTAACCGCAAAAAACGGGAAGTTGAAATTTATCGCCCCGGTCAAGATGTGGAAGTTTTACAATCTCCTCTCATTCTTTCTGGGGAAAATGTTTTGCCGGGATTTGTTCTCAATTTGCAAAAAATTTGGAATTAGCAGAATTTAATTTTGACTTATATCATCTTCTGTAAAATAACCTTTACCATTTCTTAGGGAGGAATGCCAGTCCGAGCGATTTGGATTAGGACTCTCAGTCCTCATTACAAACCAATTTTGTTATAATCTTTCGAGGGGACATAATATTAGCTGGAAATTGATAAAATTGTAATTACTCATAAAATTAACTGGCTCGAATTATGGTTCAAACAATTCAAGCTAAAAATGTCACATTAGAAGAATTAAAAACAGTTTTTGACCTTCAACTTGTCACAGACGACCAATTTTTCCGAGAATGGCAAGATGAGTTACCAGAAATTACCGACTTTCAAAAACGACAGCTAGATCAGATGAAAGCGGGTTACTTCAACTTGTTAGAGTATCCGCCGATGCTGGAAAAAACCATTAGTTTGTCAATTGTCTCTCCGCTGTTATTTGCAGGCGAGTTTTATCTGCATCCTTTCTACATTAAACCAGAAAAATCCGTCGAATTTTCCGAAGAAGATGAAGGGGTTATCATCAAAGGCAGCATCGACACTTTAGTTTTAAAAGAGCAGTTGTGGCTGATGGTAATAGAATCGAAACTCGTTTCGTTTTCGATCGAAGCGGGATTGGCGCAAATTTTAGCTTATATGCTGGCAAATCCCAACCCGGACAAACCTAGTTACGGCATGATTGCTACAGGCGGCAGTTTCATCTTTGTCAAATTAGTTAACGGAGAATCACCTCGATATAGCACATCTAAGGGGTATCTCACCCGGAACCCCGGCAACGAACTTTATGACGTGCTCCGCATCCTCAAACGGCTGACTCAATTAGTGATTAGTCAGTAGTTATTGGCAATTGGGAATTGGCCCGCGCAGGGAATTAGGCATTAATCTTCCTTCTTCCCTCTTCCTTCTTCCTTCTTCCTTCTTCCTTCTATCTTCAGAATTACCACGGCGAACCGATCATTGTAAAAGCGGCCCAATAATAAGGATGCGACAAATTTCGATCGCCCCTGGCGGCCAACTCCGACGGCAAAGGCAGAGCTTGATTGTTGCCCGATCGTACCAAATAACCATCTTGCAACCGCACTTCACCCCGCAACATCGCCAACTGCGCTTGCCGCAAAGCCTCAGCCTTAATCGGCGCTGTACGCAACTGCTGGTAAAACTCAGTCATCAGCCCCAAAGTACCGACATCGCTGACATACCACAAACTCGCCAAAGCCGATTTTACCCCCGCGTGCACCGCCAACCCCGCAAACCCCAACTCAGCTTGTTCGTCTCCCACCGCCGTAGTACACGCACTCAAAACCAATAACTCCACCTGCGGGTTAGATAACTTCAACTGATCCAACTGATTCAACCGCAACTTAGTATCCCAAAACTGAATGTAAGAATTTTGGGCCCCCCCAGGCTGAAAATCGCCGTGAGTAGCTAAATGAATAATTTTGTATTGCGATTGATTGCGCTTCTGCTTCAAATTTGCCAAAGTAAAAGCTTCATTAAGAAAAGACGAACCAGGCCAAATCTTGCCCACAATTGTCGATATTTCCAACGGCACCGCAGGCAAAGGATTTTGATCGTATTTGGCGGGAAAATTCGACGCACCCATCGCTAAAACTTCAGAACCCTTAACATCGGCATAGCGAGTATCAGTTAAACTCAAACTCGGAATCAGCCCCAAACTGTACTTTTCTACCAAAAACTGCTTGCCGTCGTAAAGAGCAGCTAAAGGCAAAGTTCGCAAACCGGCATCCATCGAAAACACCAAAGTGTCAATCTTGTTAGCCTCCAATTCCGGTTGCAGCGGTGCAATTAACCACTGGTAAAGTTCCTCGGCAGGTTGCTTGTAATCAACAGCATTCAATCTCCTGGGACTTCTGATAGCATTAGTAAATTCTTTAGCAACTTTGAGCACTGTCTCGCGGCTTGCCGGCACACTTTTAAAAACATTTTTGCCGTCTGGCAACAACAACACAAGTTCTAAATGTTTGTCTTTTGCCCATACGTAAAGGATGGCGGGTTTAACCCCAGTCAATTGATTGACACTGCTGAGAGTATCTCGAATACTTTGCTGTGTGACTGACTTTTCAGTCACAGTGCCCCCAAAGTAACGTTCAAAGTCCCGCCCCTGAGTTCTATCCCTTTGCTGCACTGCGTCGATCGGATTTATTTGCGCGATCGAGTTCGATCGAGAAATCTCAGGAACCCTCACATTCCCGATACCTTCTGACGTTACCGCACTCCCCGGCTTCTGTGGAGTTTTTGCCACGCTGGCGTTTTCTGTCACCGCAGGCGCGGGCAAATTGTCTTTTAACACCGACGGCGATCGCACTACCGGGCCGGCAGCAGTCTGGTTAGACTGCGCCTCAACAGACGCAACAGCAGGTTCTGGCGAGACATTTGCGTTACTGAGCTTTGGCGCAGACACTGGGGGGCCGAGACTCACCTGAGTCACAATTTGTTGAGAATTCTCTGTAGTTTGCAGTTCCACAGTGGTAGTTGGTGCCGGAGTCGGCACGATCGCCAGCGGCCCGATCGCAGTTGAGGAAGTGGCAGTATTCGACTTCGAGTTTCCAGTCCCAACAGTCGCCGCCGTGCAGGTTCCCGACGGGCAAGAGCTTTGCAGCAGCGTCTGTGAACCCGATTGAGCCAGCCCTTCTGTAGAAATGCTGACCTGGGCGGGTTCAGCAGCCGTTCCTGTTCCCGGTGGCCGAAATGCTCCCCCAGCCTCGATCGCCACATCGCCGCCGGTATTGCCGCGAGCTTTGATCGAAACAACTTCAACATCTTTCTGGCCAGTAATTTGGCTCGAACCGGCACTTCCCGATTGCGAACTCGAGTTAATCACCCCTGTAACGATCCGGCCCGGCGCAGCAATCGAAATATCTCCCCCGCTTCTGGCACCAAAAGCATCGATATTGCCGGTTTCTACCGCACCGGCGCTGCGAATATTGATAGGGCCCGCCACCCCGGAAGTTGAGCGAGATGAAACCGTACCAGCAGTCAAATTGCCTTGGGTGCTAGTGATATTAATCCCCGCAATCGAGGTAACGTCTCCGACGGCTACAGTACCGCCCATCAGAGAGATCGTGGCGTTATCAGTACCGACGATCGCACCCGTTCCCACGATCGCGCCGGTATCCAACGGCGAGCGAATCGTCATCGGATCTTGAAATGTCACCGCCACTGGCGTGGAATTTGGCGTTGAATTTGGCGTTGGAGAACCAATCGAGATCGCACCGCTACCGTCAGCGCGCCCGATCGTCATCGAAGCAAACCCATTCCGAAAAGTGTTCAATTCAGCAGCAGTCAAGTTCAGAGCTTCTGTATCGCCAGAACCTTGAATTATAATATTTTGACTGGGATCGGCAGGTTGCAGCACCAGATTGCCGTTGCTGGCGATCGAATTTTTGTCACCCGTCAAGTCAATTTCGTTGCCAGTTAAAGTAATATTTCCCGGTGTTTGCGAGCCGCCAGCTTCGATCGCCCCTGCAGTGACTCCATTGCGCCCCGTTAGCGTCACATTCCCCGCGCGATCGCCCCTCGTGTCGATCGCCCCAGCAGTCACCGTACCCTGTGCAGTAACACTCACATCTCCCGCCGAATTGCCTATATCTTCGGGAGGATTGACAGAAGTGTTGATGGTGCGGGCAGTTCCAGTAAGTAGCTGACCGGTTGTGACATTGCCTGCGGTGCTGACGATGCGAATTTCCTGATTGTTGGTAGTGATATTTCCGGTTCTGATATTGCCGTCAGCTTTGAGAGTAATTGAGGCCTTGTCTGCCCCTGTCAGGGAACTTGTAGTAGTGATTGTCCCCAAACCCGCTGGCGATTGAATAATTAGCGGATCGTAAAATGTGAAATCGTTAGCAATCAGAATTGAACCGATACCGTTGCTGCGCCCGATCGTAATTCCAGCAAACCCATTTTCCAAACTTCCGAGGTCGTTTGCGGTCAGATTCAAATAAATATTAGTACCGACATCTCCAGAACCGCCGATCGCAATATTTTGACCAGGACTCCAAGGTTGCAGTACCAAAAAGCCAGTACCGCTGACTGAATTTTTGTCACCTTTAAAATTAATTTCATTACCAGTCAAAGTAATGTTTCCCGAACCCCCTGCGATCGAGCTCACTCCCAGAACATTTCGAGCCGTCACAGTGACATTTCCCGTCGCTTCCGGGCCGCTGGCATCAAGTTTTTGCGCCGTTACATTCAGGCCTTCGAGCAAAATATTTCCGCTGCTGCCAGTGCTGGGATTGGATGAAGAAATCTTGTTGGCAACAGTCGAACCCGGACTAATCAAACTAATATTTCCGCCGTTACTTGACAAATTGCCCGCTGTAATTTGACTTCCCGAAATGGTTATAGCACCGCCAGCCGTGCTAATTGTATCGGCCGCATTCATCGAAAAAGCACCCGCACCATTGCCATCCGCATCTGCTCTAAATGTTACCGAACCAGTAGTTGCTTGAAAGCTCAACTGATTGTCCGCCAAATCAGCAATTGTAATATCATTGAGCGCTTCGAGAACCACATTTGCAGTCGCCGACATACTTTCCAAAGCTCTAGCCGAAATTGTCAGCGAAGGCTCAGAATTGTTTTCCTGTCCTGGTAGCGTTCCTGTTGCCAAAATATTATTGTTAGCAATTATTTCCGCATCGCCCGCAGCTTCTGGGGAATCTGTAATGAAAATATTTTCAGGATCTAACAGCAAAGTCCCCAAACCGTTTGTCCCAGAGGTATCAACAGTACCGTTAAAAATCAATCTTTGCTTACCCGAAACTTCCACAAACCCCCCAACACCTGCGGTTCCCGTTGCAGAAACGCCATTGGCGCTGATGCTGCCCAAAAATGCTGTTGTGTTGTCAGCCCAGACAACAACTCTGCCGCCGTTGCCTGATTCAGTTGCGTTGGCTGCGATCGAACTTTTGCCATCCACGTAAGTCATCCCGGCAGTCGGCACAGTTCCCTCGCCTCGGTAATCTCCCCCGATCCGCACCGTTCCGCCACCGTCCGGGCCCGAAGCCTCAATCTTCGCTCCCAATAGCCCTACCTTGTCACCCAACACGTTGACGCTTCCTCCGACGCCCCCCCTGGCAGACACGTCTGCAGCACCCCCTACCAGAGCATTTCCAGCCCCTGCAGGCACTGTTTGGCCGCCTGTGAGCACCACTTCACCTTGAGCGTTCGTAGTTATACCCGTAGCGTGAGCCACGCCGGGGCCAGAGAGCAGCCGAGGTAAACTCAGCCCAGAGAAGGGAACAGCTTCCGAACCCGACACTGCTGCTGCCGGAGAAACTTCTAAACTCAGCAAAAGTCCGTTTTGACTCAACCGCACCAGATTTTCGCCCGGAACAGCCGCCACAGTAATTTGACCGCCTGGGGCTGAAAGTTGTCCTGTACTGATGACCGTACCGCCCAGCAAAGTCAAATTTTGCCCGGTGCCGACAGCCAAGTTACCGGCATTGACAATACTCCCCGGCTGTGGGCCAAAAGCAAAAGCATTGGGCGTTCCGACGAGGGCCGCGAAGTCGTTCGCCCCAGTACCGTTGAACCAACCGTCGTCAAAACCGATACCGCTAGCGGTGGTAGCCAAAAAAGACCCGGACACGTCGAGTCGGGCATTTGTTCCGAAGATAATGCCTGCGGGATTCATCAGCAACAAATTAGAATTGCCGCCACTAACTTGAATTAGACCATTAATTAAGGAAGCATCGCCCCCGACAACACGGCCGAGGATATTTTTAACGCTTGGGTTGGAGATGAAATTGGCAGTTTCGCCCGAATTCAGATTGAACCGAGTAAAACTGTGGAACAAATTTGCTCCGTCTCTGGAGGTAGTGCCGCCCTGAATGTCGTAGCGAGGAGGCGACGCTGTACGTGGGGCGGTGACATTGGTTCCGGTGCCGTCTGGGGCTGGAGTAATAGATTGTGCCGCAGCAATTTGAGATTGGGGATAAATTGCCACGAGTACCCATCCGTTGCTGTTTTCTTTGAGGAAAACCAGGTTGGGGAAAAAATCTAATATCAAAAATCCAGCAATGGGAATTGCTGCCAAAATCGACCGCACAGCACGTTGAGCATTCATAAGTTTGCCTCGGTCTAGACCTTAATTCGAGTTTAAAATTGAGATTTTAGGTAAAAAAGAGTCGATCGCACCCAATGCTGACACTTCCTAACGCGAACTCTCGATCGCAAATCTTAAAATTTAAGTCTAAATTTGATTGTGTCACCAACATAGCAAAGACTGACAGTAAGTGTCGAAACACAGTTCCGTTTAAACGCCTGAAAATTATGAGCGATCGAATTGTCCGTCTGATCGGTTTAACTGGGGGCATCGCCACCGGTAAAACCGCTATATCTAATTATCTGGCCGATGCCTGTGGATTTCCGATTTTAGATGCCGATATTTTTGCCCGCGAAGCTGTGAACCCCGGTTCGCCAATACTTGACTCTATTGTAAAACGATACGGCGCGGGTATTTTGCTCCCGGACGGCAATTTAAATCGGCCAGAGTTGGGAAGTATTATTTTTTGTAACGCAGACGAGCGGCAGTGGTTGGAACAACAGATTCACCCTTACGTGCGCCGCCGATTAGTTGAGGAAACTCAAAGCTACATTGCTGCATCGAGTTTGGTATCCCAAGACACACAGGATTTAGGTACAAAGACTCAAGAAACCGGCTTGTTTCACCAAAAGCTAGAACGAAGTATTGTGGAAAAAAAATCCGGTTTCTGTGCCAAGGCTGACACGTTGACTTTGGTTTTGGTAGTGCCGCTGCTGTTTGAAGCTAACATGACTGACTTGTGTACCGAAATTTGGGTAGTGTACTGTTCACCCGAAGTGCAGTTAGAACGACTAATGCAGCGAGATGGCTTAAGTTACGATCGAGCTAATGCCCGCATTAACGCCCAGTTGCCGCTAGCTCAAAAGTGTCAACAAGCTGATGTTGTTTTGGACAACTCGTCAACCCTCGACTCGCTATTCCAGCAGGTAGATGTGCAACTCAGTCGCTGTGAGATTTGATATTTGAGATTGACTCGGCGATATGAGTTTTAAAACCAGGTTTTTTTAATTTCTGCGCGGCAGTTAGTCCATTTTAGATGTGAGATTTGAGATTGAATCCACGATTTTGCGAAGGGGCTTTTTTCCCTCAACCGCTTTCGACTCCTCCTTGAGAATGGCGCGTCACCGCTCTTGTCACAAAGCCAGATCAGAAAAGATCCGAAAAAATCAAAGATGCACAATTTATTTAAAAATACAAGAGCAACCATTTATGAAGTTAATGTGAAAATTAGGCATTGCCTCCTTTAAGGAATCTCATTCACCAAGATATTTATATGTAATACCAATTCTCCCAACTCTTGCAACAATTATGAGTTTTTGGTTTGTTTACGCTCACGCTTCAGGTAAGGTTCGTCGCTTGGAGATTGTCGCTCTTTTTTAGGATTGGCAGGTGGCGACGCACCCGGAGCGCTACTGTTGCATGAGTTTTGAGAATTAGTATAACGTCCTGATGGCGCGCCTGGGTACTCTCTTGTTGTGTCTGTAATCCCCGGTTGCCACTTCAACTCAATAAATTATCAAGTTAATCATAAAAGTAGTAAAACTTTACAATTGGCGCTTTTTGTTTCTTTCTTGGAAGACTGTTTCAAAAGGATTCCAGGGGCGATACCCTTTTAAATTTTATATTTTAGATTTTAGATTGGGGAATGATTTATAACTACGAGGGCTGGGAATACGGGCCTAGAAGAGTAGCATTTTTTTTGTGAACATGGTCTTGAATTCTGCTGGTTGCCCGCAACTAGCAGAGAACTAGAAATTACCAGCGAAAAAGCGAGCTAGATGAGGGATTTAACCCGCTTTTAACCAAAATTCAAAAAAATTGCAGGTGCCGTCACTTACTAATTGATGATTTCACCACAATTATTTTTTTTATCCTGATAGCAGAGTACAGACTGCGTATCAAGAAGGGAAAATACACCCACCAAAATTTATGATGCGCGTTTACTCTTCCATCCTGATGTCAAGCCTGTTACTGAGTGCTGGCGCAGTTAATGCTCAAAGCTTAGAAACTCGATCGACCTTTTTTGCTCAAGACAACTCTGCTCCCGAAATTTTAACCGCCATAGCCGACTCTCAGACCTTTTACGATAAGGAGCCAGATAATAAGCCGCCACAACGAGGAAGCGGGAGATAAAGCCGAAAAAAGCGATAATTGCAGGGAATTAGGGGGAGAATGGGAGAAAAGAAAATTGGGATAAGAAGAGAAAAATTGAATATTTCGAGCCATTAATTGCGGACTTACGTACTGCGTAGCAAAAAACCGATTTTTCAGCAGTATTTGACGAGTCAAGGCATAATTGTTCGCTATTTCGATTTTTTGGCCAAGCGTCCTCAAGATATCAGACACCACCAACGGGCGGGAAATGTTGCACTCAAAAAAAAAGAAAGGTAAAGCGCGAGTAGGAATCTTACGCTTTACCTTTTTTTTTAAACTTTTGCAGATTTAATCTTCTTCCGCAGCTTCGCCACCAACAACGACATCGCGAATCCGCAAACTCGGGCCGCCGCAGCCCACGGGCAAACCGCTTTGCCCTGCCTTGCCGCAGCCCCCGGATTCATCCCAGTAGAAATCGTCGCCGATCGCCTCAATATCGGCTAAAGTGCTGAAAACATTACCCGAAAGAGTAACATCCCGCACCGGATTGTCTAATTTTCCGTCGCGGATCATCCAAGCTTCGCCGGCACTGAAAGTAAACATTTCGCCGTTAGTCATGCCGCCTTGCCAATTGCGCGCATAAACTCCTTCTTTGATACCAGAAAATAAGTCAGCAACTGGCGTGTCACCCCGTTCGATCCAAGTATTCGTCATGCGAACGATCGGCGGATAATGATAATTCAAACAGCGAGCATTGCCAGTAGGCGTTTCTCCCAACTTGCCCGCCGTTTCCCGCGAGTGCAGTCGCCCGACTAAAGCGCCGTCTTTAATTAACTGAGTAGTAGTCGCGGGAGTGCCTTCGTCGTCGTAGAAATAGCTGCCCCGGTGTCCCTCTGGCGATGCACCGTCGAAAATTTGCAAGTTTTCTGGGCCGAACTGGCGGCCGAGGGTCATAATTTCCAAAATGTCGGGATTTTCGTAGGCCATGTCGGCTTCGGAAAGGTGTCCGAAGGCTTCATGGACAAACAATCCGGTCAAAATCGGGTCGATGACGACGGTGTAGGTGTTGCCTTGGACGGGGGGTAAGGCTAGGGAATCTACGGCTCTCTGGGCGGCGCTGCGAACTTGAATATCGAGATCCGTTAAGTCTTCGTAAGCTTTGCGGGAACCGGTGGTTTCGCGGCCGGTTTGTACGGTTTCCCCGCTGCGGGCTGTGGCGGCAAAGCGCATTTCCATGTCTGCCCAACCTTGTTCGAGCATGGTGCCTTCGGAGGTGGCGAGGATGATCCGCTGGGTGCTGTCGCCGTAGCGCACGGAGATTGTGGCGATGCGCGGGTCAATGCTGCGGAGGATGGCCGCGTAACGATCGCACAATTGCTTTTTGTCAATTAGGGGAACCAGACGGGGGTCTGTTCCTGTCAGCGGCAGCAAGCAAATGTCTTGTACTGGCGTAACTGGCGCCAGGATCGTTTCTTCTTCGCCGATCAGTTTGGCCGCGGCGATGGCTTCTTCGATTCTTTCGGCGAGGGTGGAAAGTCTGTTAAAACTGGCAAAGCCCCAACCACCTTTGTGGCAAGCTCTGACTTGGCCGCCAATTGAGACTCCTTCGCTGAGGGTTTCAATTTTTTCGCCTCGCAGCAGGATGTCGGTGCCTTCGGCTTCTTCCAGTCGAATTGCCAGATAATCGACTTGGTGGCGGTAGCGTGCCATTAAGTCTGACAGCAGATTTTTCGAGTCGGCGATCGAGGTGGGCATAAGGAAAGCACGGTGTTTAACTTACTTCATTTTGCACTGTTGTCAGGGCGATCGTACAAAATACCGCCGCAAGCGCGGAGATTGCGACTTATTGGTACGGTTCTGCCAATATCCTTAGTTGACAAATGTGGATATCCTGTGAGTTAGGAGGAAGGCGCAAGAAATTATGCGGGATTTTTCGATCGTGCTGGTGCTTGACCCAGCCCAAAAACGGATACCGTGCCACGTACTCCTGTCGTGGAAAGATAAAAATTTTAGACCAAAGTTCAATCTCCCAGATTGCATCTGTGGGGTAAATCTAAAATCTAAAATCTAAAATCTAAAATCGACTGACTCCTAACTCCTGAACTTTCCTATACATAAATACTTCACCCTTCATGCCTCCGAAGGTGGGTTTATAACTACTATGAATACTTACTTTTTACCGACAATAAGCGAAATTTTAGCCTCCGAAGGCCAAGAAAATGACCTGAGTCTCTTTGATGCTAAGTTGGCGGGAGGAAACAACCGCCATCGGTGTCCTGCAAGCCGTGGGGCTTCTCGGCTGAAAGCTGAACAGGAATGGTATGGGGCGATCGCAGCTTTGAATCAAATGCTCGATCGGCAAAAAGCAGGACAAAAAACAGATGCCGATCGAGCAAATGGTCGATCGACAATCTCCAATTCCTGTCAGGGATTGGTGTTGTCGGGCCCATCTTCGGTTTTGACTCACCCCGCTTTGGCCAACGGCTTTGCCAATTGGATTTTTACCAGTATTCCCGACAACGATGCAGCTTTGTGGTCTTTTCGGGCCAGACAAACTTTAGCTTTAATGCCGGCGGCTGATGTGCAAACCTCAGTACCTGCGACGGCCCCGGCTTTGGCTTTGGCAAGTGGCGATCCCTTAGCCAACGAGCAGTTTTGTTTGGTTTTAACTGCTAGTTTTAGCCTGGTGATGGTTTTGGGTGAAAATTCTGCGGGAATTCCGGCTTTTCTATTTTCTTTCGATCCGCAAGTAGTCGCCAAAGCTTGGGAAGTTTTGCGGCGCAGGGTGACTGAAAGCGAATGTTTGCTTGCCAATTCTGACGGTAGCTTCAATTTACCAGTTAGCAAATTAACTAATAATTCTACTAAATTAGACGCGCTGTTCCAGCAGTTTTTGCCTGTGGAGCCAAATTATCAAACAGTGATGCAGTTCAGCCGCTTGCTGTTGCATAATTTGCCGGTTGGGAAAGAGGAAGCAGGCAGGATAAAGGATGAAAGAAGTGATGATGGTTTGAACCATAGACATCACAAGTTATCGGCTACAGATATCAACTGCCAATCTCCAATTCCTCTCGCTACGAAAGAGGTGGAATTGCTACAGGCGATCGCCCACGAAGTCCGCACTCCTTTGGCTACTATTCGCACGCTGACTCGATTGTTGCTGAAACGTCCCAAACTTGAGCCAGTGGTGGTCAAGCGTTTGGAAATGATTGATGCTGAGTGTACCGCTCAGATCGATCGCTTCGGTTTAATTTTCCGCGCCGTGGAATTGGAAATGTCGCAAGCTAAAAATTCGGGCGTGCAGCTAACAGCAATGTCCCTCGGTGAAGTGCTACAAAATAGCATTCCCCGCTGGCAAAAACAGGCGACTGTGCGAAACCACACTTTGGAAGTTATTGTGCCGAAAAAGTTGCCGGCGGTAGTCAGCGATCCGACGATGCTGGATCAGGTTTTAACTAATTTGATTGAGAATTTTACTCGAACTTTGCCTTCGGGGAGTCGCATTCAGGTGGAGGTGACATTGGCGGGCGATCAGTTAAAGTTGCAGTTGGAATCGGAACACTTACCTGAAGGTAATGTCGCATCGACTTTTGCAGAAGCGGCGAATGCTCCTTTGCGCTCGATCGGGCCTTTGTTGATGGTGCAGCCGGAGACGGGAAGTTTGAGTTTAAATTTGAGCGTGACTAAGAATTTATTTCGGGCTGCTGGCGGGAAGTTGGTAATTCGCCAGCGGCCCCAAAAGGGTGAGGTGATGACGGTATTTTTGCCGCTGCAATAGTGCTTAGTCATTAGTCATTAGTCATTAGTCATTAGTTTTAATCAATGAAAATCTCAATGACAAACTCCGTTCCTTCTCCCAGTGCAGAAATACAACAGTCAATGAGTTTGAGTTGTTTAGTCTCAGGATTAATCAGATATAATCTAGTGCCAATCAGATTCTATCGTCCTATCAATACTTAAAAATACAACAAATTTCACAGCCCACGAACAGCTAACAGTTAACAGTTAACTGTTAACTGTTAACTGTTAACCGAATTCATTTAACCGAATTCATTCTGGCTTTCAAGGCATCTCGCGCTTGTTCTCGATCGTCAAAATGGACTTTTTCGGTGCCCAAAATTTGATAATCTTCGTGTCCTTTCCCTGCAATCAGCACGCCATCTCCCGGTTTAGCGTCCATAATAGCAGTGCGAATTGCAGCGGCTCGATCGCACATCACTATCGGCTTTACTGTGGCGGGAATTCCTGCTAAAACATCCTCCAAAATGCGATCGGGATTTTCCGTGCGCGGATTGTCGGAAGTAACAACAGCTAAATCGGCTAATTCTGCCACAATTTTACCCATGATCGGCCGCTTAGTGCGATCGCGATCGCCACCGCAGCCAAACACGCAAATCATCTTACTCGGAATAAACGGCCGCGACGCCTTCAACAAGTTCTCCAAACTGTCTGGAGTGTGCGCGTAATCGACAATAACGCTAATATCTTGGTCGGGACTAATTTGCACCCGTTCCATCCGTCCCGGAACTCCCGAAAACTGAGATAATTTCTCCACAATTGCGGACAAATCTAAACCCAATTCTAAAACAGCACCAACAGCAGCCAACATATTTGATAAATTGAACTGACCGACTAAAGGCAAAGAAAAAGCTGTTTCACCCTTGGGAGTGTGCAGCATTCCCGTAACTCCATTAGGCTGATACTGCAAATCTGAAGCATACAAATCTGCCGTTTTGTCGCTAGTGCTGTAACTCCAAACTAGGTCAGATTTGAGGGTTTCAACTATCCGCTGCCCGTAGGTATCGTCAATATTAATCACAGCGCGATTTGCGAGGTAATCCGAACCAAACAAAAGCGATTTAGCCTCAAAATAATCTTCCATATCCCGGTGATAATCGAGATGATCTTGAGTCAAATTTGTAAAGACAGCAACTTCAAAACTACACCCCAAAACTCGCTGTTGCGCTAAAGCGTGGGAACTGACTTCCATTACCCCGTGTTTGCATCCGGCGACTACAGCTTCTGCTAATTGCTTTTGCAGGTCAACTGCAAAAGGTGTGGTGTAAAGTGCAGTTTGTTGGAATCCCGGCCAGCGAGTATAAAGCGTACCAAAAATTGCCGTCGGCAACTGCATTTCATTGAGCAAAAATTCGATTAAATGAGTTGTTGTAGTTTTGCCGTTAGTCCCGGTAACGCCGACAAGTTTTAATTTGCTAGCTGGATTGCCGTAAAAAGCAGTGGCTATTTGACCGCAAACTTGAGCCATATCGGCTGCTGCGATGACGCAGGGAACCTCTTCTAGCCCCTTGCTAAGGGGGGAAGGAACCTCTTCTAGCCCCCCCTTGCTAAGGGGGGGTTGGGGGGGTGTCTTCTCGGCTGCTTGGGTGGAAATTATGGCGGCAACTGCACCAGATTCGATCGCACTTTGCCAAAAATCTCCGCCATCTACCCGAGTTCCCGGCATTCCCAAAAACAAATCGCCCGCCTGACAAGCGTGGGAATTAGTGGATAAACCCTTGACTTCGACATCGAGGGCGGGATGTTGGGCGTCAAAGGAAATGCTGGGAACTGCTGCTAATAATTCTCTCAATTTCATCTGAAAAACTCCTCACTTGGATGTCTTGAATATGACTGGCGGAACACATTGTTTGAGCCACTCTCTACAGGTTTTTGCTGTGGGCGGTGCAAAGCCTAAGTTTTTTTGGTGCGCGGTGTAAAAGCTCTCGCCCTAGAGTAAGCTGCACACCGAGCACCCCGAAGTCAGGATTAAAACCTGAGTTTTTGGGTAAATTGTATTATTGTGACAGATCGATTTGCAAATATTTCTGTAACATTTGCTCCAATTGGGCGACACTACAGCGGGGAGAAGGACGGGGTAAAAGTTCTTCAGGGGAGAATGCAGCCTCGCCAGCAGAATTTGTTGGTTGGGGCTGCGCTTTAAACAAAACTGGAACTTCGTACTGATAAGCTTGAAACCAGTCATCGCGTTCGGTAATATCTCGGACTTCGAGTTGAAACTTCAGGCTTTCAATCTGTTCGAGTTTTTCTTGCAACCCTTCGCACAAGTGGCATCCGGGTTTGGTGTACAAAATCAATCGCATCATAAGAGTACAATTAAACTCGATCTTAAATTATCAAACCTGCGATCGCCATTGGGCTAACTCAACGCGAGTAAGACACAACTCACGGCTTTATTGGTCGCAATGCGCGATCCGATGTTATCTTAGCATTGACGGCAAACCGATTACGGTAATTTGCCATCTCAATGTAAATACAGGTCGATCTATCCATACACTCGGTCAGTAAAAAATGCAAATTACGCCTGAAATTTCTGGGAAAATTAAATTATTACGTCTCCCCCTAATTATTGGGATTGTTACTATTCACTCGTCTATAAATTCTGTGGGATATGCTGACAATTTTTTCCAGACTTTTATTGCGAGCACTTGGGGTGGTTCCTGCGTTTCTTTTTTGTTTGTTATTTCAGGATTTCTTTTTTTCAAAAGTTTTAACTTATCGCTAAATTCTTACCAAGAAAAGCTCAAGTCTCGGTTTTGGACTCTCCTGGTTCCCTATTTATTTTGGAACTTAGCTTTATTGGCAATGGTCTTAATTGTCTTGAACATACCGGCAACAACTTCTATTATTCAAGGTCATTACAAAAAATACATTGAAGACTACAGCTTCGCCAATTTTATAGATTGTTTGACGGGGTACAGAAACGGTTATCCGATCGCATTTCATTTCTGGTATGTCCGGGACTTAATCGCGATGGTGATTCTATCTCCGGTATTTTTACTGGTAGCTAGAAAGATACCCTATCTAGGTTTGGCTTTGTTTGCCGCGCCTTGGTTGCTGAAATTACAACTTGGTTTTATTAAAATCCAGTGGTTGGGGCCACTGTTCTTTTATTTGGGATGTCTGATTGCTGTTCAAAAATTGGATTTAACTTGGATCAATCGACGAAAAAGTTTGATCGTAAGCATATACTTAGCGATGGCTGTTGTGCTGGCAATAATGAAAACATCCGAAATAGAAACTTTCCAACACCTGTTTGAATGCTGCACCAGAGTAGTAGGTACGATGGCGATTTGGTGCGCTGCCGATTTGGTAGGTGGGAAGCTGCAAAAGGTGTGTTTAAATCTTTCGGGTTTGGCATTTTTTGTTTATGCTTCTCACGAACCGACGGTAACAGTTTTGAAGGAAGTTTTTGAGAAATTGTCAAAAACGCCAAATTCGATAACTGTCATGATACACTATTTGTTGATATTGACAATTTCCACTTTACTAACGCTGGCTGCGGGTAGTCTTTTACAAAGGTACACGCCTAAATTTTTCCAAGTGATAACAGGTGCCAGGGGATAATCATACAATTTTAGATTTTAGATTTTAGATTTTAGATTTTAGATTAGGGAGGGATGATTATCATCGTTTCGCTCTTGCCTACAGTAGCATTTTTTGGGGCTACCTAATATCAATTTTAGATTGGGGATTAGAGAGTTTAGATTACTCTCTTTCTGCTCTTCCTCTGTGCCCTCTGCGCCTCTGCGGTAAAAAAATAAATCTAGTTCACCAATGAAAAAGTTAAATTTATTCACACCAACTAATTTTCCAATTACGATTGACTAATAAATCAAGCTTTAGTATAGTATAGAAATAGCCCTACATAAAGGAGGCAGTATGGACTGCACCGAATACGCAGAAGCCAAGCGAAAAGCAGCCAAAAAAATTAGCGGCGACATTCGAGAACGCTGGAACAATCGCATTGTTCAGCGAGAATTGCACTTGATGGGAGAAGCGGGGGCAGTGCAGTATTTAGCTGATTACGGGCGCGGCATCGGTACGGCAAAAGTTATTGGTTTTGCACTGTGCGCGGAGTCGGAAGGATACCCGGAAATGGCGATCGGCTTTTGGAAAAGAGCGTTTGAATTGGAAACAGGAGAAAAGCCGATCGCCCTCAATACTCCAAACAAATCTACCACCAATCTTGCTCCTGCTGCAAAATCAACTACCGCTGCCAGAATAGAGACTGTTAATGACCCCGTAGTTCCCGAATTGCCACCGCATTTGCAGCCGGGAAGGATTGTCACCATGCAGCCGGTGGACGCGCCGAGTGAACGTTCTTATTACATCGAAAATCCCGATTATTGGGGACAGCCAAAGCGCGACGGCAATCGAGTAGTGGTCATCGCGACGCCAGATAAAGCATACTACCAATCGCGATCGACTAACCTGCGGCAACAAGCATCGATTGAAATTGAACAGGCATTAATCGACACAGCCGCTAAAATTGGCACCTTTATTTTAGACGGCGAACTGTATTACAAAAGCTGTACCGGCAGCGAACACCGCACCGGCGCGCAAGCTGCTACAGTTAATATTGAAAGCGGTTTTCCCACAATCCAGCCCAGCGCAATTTATGCCATTTTTAAAAGTTTGTTTTTCAAAGGCAATGATTTAACTACCGTGGCAGAATCAGAACGAATTGCAGCGGGAGTTGAAGTTGGCGAAATTCTGGCAAATATATCCCCAGCCTTTGAAGTTGTACCGACATTTCGCACCACCGCCGAAAAACTCGTCCTGGCAAATCAGCAGGAATCTGAAAATAGAGAAGGCGAAGTTTGGGTGTTGCACAACTGCCAGTATGTCGGCGGCAAAGATGTTAAGAAATATCCGATGGTGAGGACTAAATACTGTCAAGAACACGATTTATTTATTGTGGGTTTGACGGCCACAAAAGTTGCGGGGCGGCCGTTTAGCGCCGTCAAAGTAGCGCAAGAAATTGATGGCAAATTAGTCCCAGTAGGAACCGTGGGAACCGGGTTTAGCGCGGAGGAAATGCAGGAAATTGCCCGACTCTACGAGGCTAACCCCAAAAATGTCAAAATTAAAGTGCGATCGCAGGGTTTGACGGAAAGCGGCAAATTATGGCACGCCCGATTTCTGGAGTTTTGTTAAATTTGTAGGGAAACTGCAGTGACGTTTCCCAGCCGGGTATGCGATTATTAACCAATAGTGGTAAATAAATAAAAATATCGGAGGAAACCTCAATGTTTGTTAGCAAAAATAATTTTTACATCTCCCCAGAAGAGTACCTAGAAGGCGAGCGAGTAAGCCCCATCAAACACGAATACAGACGCGGACACGTTTATGCAATGACCGGGGCAAAAAAACCTCATATTGTTATTTCAGTAAATTTAGCAAGTTTGCTTAACAATCATCTCCGCGAGAGTTCCTGCTTAGTTCTTTCATCAGATATAAAAGTCCGACTGGAAGATGCAAATTGCTATTACTATCCTGATGTAGCGGTGACTTGCGACGAAAGAGATACAAGTTCCACCGAAGACTTCATTATCTATCCATCTCTAATTATTGAGGTGCTATCTCCCTCAACTGCATCTTTTGACAGGGGCAATAAATTTGTCGATTACCAAACTTCTCTGAGTTTGCAAGAATACGTACTCATCACTCAATCTGAAATTAAAATAGAGTGTTTTCGGCTTAACGAGTCAGGAAATTGGGTGTCTCAAACTTACGGACAAGGAGATAGAGTAGAATTTGTTAGTGCGAATTTTAGTTGTGAAATTAGCGAAATCTATGAAAAAGTCCCCGGCATCATATTGTGATGTATGAAAAACAACTTTCTTGGGTTCGCAGTCAGGAATGCAAGTCATGCTTCTGAGGACTTCACTCCTCACTCCGAACCAAACGATAACTAACAAATAGAAAAAACAATGATTAAAATCTTACACCTTTCAGACATTCACATGGGCAGTGGCTTTTCCCACGGCCGGATTAATCCCGAAACTGGTTTAAATACGCGGCTGGAAGACTTCGCGGCGACGCTGAGCAAATGTATGGATAGAGCAATTTCTGAACCCGTAGATTTAGTCCTATTCGGCGGCGATGCTTTCCCGGATTCGACGCCTCCACCGTTTGTAAAAGAGGCTTTTGCTCGCCAATTCAGCCGCTTGGTGGAGGCGCAAATTCCGACGGTTTTGCTAGTAGGAAATCATGACCAACATTCCCAGGGACAAGGCGGCGCGAGTTTGGGGATTTATCGGACTTTGGGGATACCTAAGTTTATTGTAGGCGATCGCCTGGACACTCACCTGATTCAAACCCGCAGCGGGCCCGTACAGGTGGTAACATTGCCTTGGTTGACTCGATCGACCTTAATGACACGTTCCGAGACTGAAAGCCTGTCTATGGGCGATGTTAACCAATTATTAACCGAAAAACTGACGATCGCAATGGAAGGCGAAATCCGCCGCCTCAACCCCGACATACCAACCGTACTTTTAGCGCACTTAATGGCAGATAAAGCAAGTCTGGGCGCCGAACGTTTTTTAGCAGTTGGCAAAGGTTTTAACATTCCCGTTTCCATGCTAACTCGTCCTTGTTTTGATTACGTTGCTCTCGGCCACGTACACAAACACCAAAATCTCAACGCTGACAACAATCCGCCCGTAATTTATCCCGGAAGTATCGAACGAGTTGACTTTAGCGAAGAGAAAGAAGATAAAGGTTTTGTGTTAGTTAATTTGGAACGGGGGAAAGCAGAGTGGGAATTTTGCGCTTTGCCAGTGCGGGTGTTTCAGACGATTAAAGTGAATGTTTCCGAATCGGAAAATCCGCAAGCCGAGTTAGTTAAAGCTATTAGCAAGAAAGAGATACAAGATGCGGTTGTGAGATTAATTTACCAATTGCGATCCGAACAATTAGATTTAATCGACAACGCTGAATTGCACGCACTTCTGGGCGAAGCGCACAGCTATACAATCCAGCCGGAATTAGTCAGTCAGTTAGCAAGGCCGCGTTTACCAGAATTGAATGCTAATAATAGTATAGAACCCTTAGAAGCTTTGAAAACTTATCTGGCAAGTCGCGAAGATTTGAAAGATGTTGCGGAGAGTATGTTAGAGGCGGCGCAGGGTTTGTTGGGTGGTACGGAGGAAGTTTTAGTTGAATTTTAGGTAGAATTTTAGGTAACATCGGGTATGTAAATTTTCCCTACCACACAATCTCAGAAACCGGGTTTTTTCCTATATTTTTCCTACTCAACCCAAATGATTCGCAGAAACCCGGTTTCTCCCTACCACTCATTTACTTAGGATCGCGAATTAAAGAACTTACAATTTTAATTGTTATTGTGGGATGGGCGTCCCGCCCGTCCAAAAAAGACGGGCGGGACGCCCATCCCACAAACTTGTGGAAGTTATTTAATTCTCATTCCTTAACTTCAACCATCCCAAAAACTTCCCCTACAACCAACCGAGTTCCGTTGGCAAAATCCACTCCCGACTGCACCTTTTTCCCCGCTAACTGCACCTCCCGCAACAATAATAAACCATCACCGGTTTGGACGATCGCCCCCAAGCCCTTCACAACCTTCACAACTTCCCCATTTGCGCCCGACAACTGGGCTAAAACAGGCCATTCGCGTTCCAAAACTCTCAAATCTGCTGGCATTTGCAGCCAATATTCCGGCCCGACGGGCACAGTAGCTATCACCTTCAGAGAATTGCCGCGAAAAGTCGTCGTGCAATCCGGGAAAAAGCCCCTAACTTGATTGTGAAGGGCGATCGCACTTTTCGACCAATCCAGCACATAATCGGCACTCTTAATCATCGGCGCATAAGTCGCCTCAGCATCATCTTGAACAACAGCTTCAATTTTGTCGTCCCTCAATTTCACCAACGTTTCTATCAACAAATCCGCCCCAACTTCCGCCAACCTATCCGCCAAAGAATCAGCATTATCCAACAGCGAAATCCCAGCAAAAGCCTTCAACAGCATCGCCCCAGTATCCATCCCAGCATCCATCAGCATAGTAGTAATTCCTGTTGTCTTTTCCCCGTCAAAAAGACAGCGCTGAATCGGCGCCGCACCGCGATACTTCGGCAAAATTGAACCGTGAACATTAACGCAAGCCAAATTAGGAATATCGAGTATTTCTTGAGAAAGAATCTGGCCGTAAGCTACCACCACAAACACATCCGCCTGCGCTTCTCGCAATTTGGCAATGGTTTCAGCATCTTTCTTGATTCGTTGCGGCTGCAAAACCGGGAGACTGTGATTTAAAGCCACATCTTTTACAGGTGAAGGCATCAATTGATTGCCTCTTCCCCGGCGTTTGTCCGGCTGAGTCACTACACCCACAACCTCAAATTCTGGGTGGCTTAGCAAACTGGATAAAGTAGGGACAGCAAAGTCGGGAGTGCCAAAAAAAACAATTTTCATAGATTCTTCGTTATTAGTAAGTAGTCCTCAGTCATTACTCATTAGTCGTCAATTAGGTAATGGCAAAAAACCATAGTATATTATACAGACTATTCAGCGCGTAGCAGCTATGATACAAGCGAGTTTATGAGTATTTTCACTCACCGGACTCGTGTAATATTTATCGATCGGCTAAAACAATAATAGTTTGCTTCTAGATTATACACTTCTATAATTGTTCCGAGTTGTGCGATCGGCAAAAAAAATCTCGATTGATACTCAGGTGCAGCCCAACTCGATCGCTCAAAACCAATGAGTTTTATATACGCAACAACATTTGCATCTATGCTTCCCAAGTTAACTAGAACTGTTTTAGTAAAAATTTTCATATAATCTACATTTTTTACTGCTAATTTCAATTTTAGCATATCTACTAGAACAGGAAAATAATTGTCGAATTTTCTGCTAAAACTCAGCCGCAGCTTATTTGCCTACACCGCCGAACAAGAAAACTTTATTCACGCCGTCACTAATCCCCAAGCTTTTAATTCTGCTATTTTGTGGCTGCAACCACAACCAACATAAAACCCATTTAATCTCGAAATTCCAGTTTCTTGGCAACCCCAATTTGTAGATAGACTAGCCTTAGAATACCAGCCGGGAAAACATTCCTTACATCAAGCAGAACATTACTACTGTCTCGACTTTTTCTCAATCTTCGCCGCCTCTATCTTATTAACAATACCGCAGCCAATCAAAGTAATATTAGATATGTGCGCCGCCCCCGGAGGAAAAAGTATATTTGCCTGGAAAACATTAAACCCAGAATTGCTGTTGTGCAACGAAGCCATAGGCAAACGCATGGGAATGTCGATCTCTAATTTAAGACGCTGCCAAATTCAACCATCAGCCGCCGCCAACGTCGATTCAAAAATACTTGCCGAAAAAATACCACAAACGGCTAATTTAGTAATAGTAGATGCTCCTTGTATTGGTAAATCACTCTTAGCAAAAAGAGACAAGCACCCGGCTGCTTTCATACAGCACTTTCCAGGTAAGTGAAGTACAGAGAAACCGGGTTTCTTGAATAAAACCGGTTTCTGGCGAGAAATCCAGAAGAAACCCGGTTTCTGGGGTGTACTTTATAAACCTGGAATCCGCTGTAATGTCACCATCAACAGCAATGCCAATCGCCAAAAAATAATTTTAGCCAATTCTGCTAAAATTGTAGAGCCCCAAAGTTATCTTGCATACATGAGCTGCACTTATTCAACTGCATAAAATGAACAAGTCAGCGAAGGGCAGTTAAGCAAATTCCCCGAATTGGGGCCAGTCACTGTTCCTCATTTAGAAAAATATCGATCGCACCTGACAGAAATTCCTTGCTATCGGATGTGGCCGCAAGATAGACTAGGAGCAGGAGCTTTCACTGTTTTGTTTCAAAACACCTCCGATGGAGAGAGAAATCAGCTACCAGCAGATTTTCGAGATTTAGCTCGTTTTACCAACCTCTAACTATCCGCGTTCATCGGCGGTTAAAAAAATCTTCTTCCCTGAATCCAACTAACAAATGATTTTATCCCAATTATCCAAAGCAATTAAAAAGCCACTCAAACTAGCGCTCGGCATTTTACTTACCTTAAATCTGCTAATATTAAGCGGCTGTCAAAACCGCACAACCCCCGCATCGAAAAACGGCGAACCGATCGAACTCACACTGTGGCACGGCATCAATCCCCCCCCCAATCGCGACGTATTTCAAGCCCTCACAGACAAATTCAACAAAACACATCCCAACATCCAGATCAAACCAATTTACATCGGTCAGCCCGACCAACAACTGCCAAAAATTCTAACAGCAATAGTTGGAAATGCACCGCCGGATTTGCTGTGGAATAGTCCTACAAGTGCCGGAAAACTAGCAGAACTAAACGCAATTGTGCCGTTAGAAAACTGGATCGACAAATCGCCCCGGAAAGCCGAAATCTACCCGGCACTCTTCGAGTCAATGGAACTCGGCGGACACATTTGGTCAGTTCCCCTAGGCACAAACAACGTCGCCATATTTTACCGTCCCAGCTTATTTGCAGCAGCAGGAATCAAAAAAGTGCCCCAGAATTGGGCGCAATTAAAGCAAACAGCCCGATCGCTCACGCGAGACACCAACGGAGACGGCCGCACAGACCAACACGGCATAGTGCTCCCCCTAGGCAAAGGAGAATGGACAGTATTTACCTGGCTGCCATTCATGTTCAGTGCAGGGGGCGAACTCAAAGGCGAAATACCTCAAAATCCTGTACCCCAAATAGATAATCCCGGTTCTCACGCCGCCTTAGAATTGTGGAGCGACTTGTTAAAAGAAGGTTCAGCAATATTGTCAGCACCCGAACGCGGTTACGAACTCGACAATTTCATCGCCGGGAAAGTCGCCATGCAAATCACCGGGCCGTGGACGCTAGCACAGTTGCAGCAAAGCGCGATCGACTACGGAGCAATGCCTTTACCCATCCTCAAACGCCCCGCAGCCGTCGTAGGGGGTGAAAACCTATTTTTAATGAAAACCTCGCCAGAACGAGAGCGAGCAGCCCTAGTATTCTTAGAATACGTTATAGGTGAAGAATTCCAAACAGCATGGGCATTGGGAACAGGTTATTTACCCATTAACTTAAAATCGAGACAGAGCCAAGCTTATCAAAGCTTTGTGGAAAAAAACCCTGTTTTGCAAGTATTTTTAGAACAAATGAACTCAGCTAGAGCGCGACCCATTATATCAGGTTACTCCCGCCTATCAGAAAACCTCGGTCGCGCCATAGAGGCAACCCTTCTCGGCCGCAACCCCCAAGACGCCCTTAAAGAATCTCAAGAGCGTTTGACACTAACCTTAGATATTGCAACAGCCAAAGAGAAATAGACAAAATTTTTTTTTTTGCTGTAATATATCCGCTTTCACTGTATCCAAGCGCAAGACTTGAAGCCTTGATTGATTGGTTAAAAATCTAGTGAAAATAACTACCGCCTGCTGTTCTAATCAGAAACCGTGTTTATTGACCCAAACATACCTAAAAGCAGAGATTTTACGTCTCTGTTATTGGTATTTTAGGTATTTTAGGTATTATCGATCGGGGTGCAAGATGTTAGGGTGCATTGAGTTACGATCGCCCGACACAAAAAGACACCCGCTGTCGCTCGGTAATAAATTTTTAACAAAAACCAAAATTTACAAACCAATTGCTTAGCCATTAGAGATATATTTACAAAAAAGCGATACTCCCGAAATTCATGGGCAGATTTGATCGAACAAAAAAACCGCTCCCTCAACGGCACCACAAAAAGTTAGCTCAAAAGCTTCTCCCAGTACCTACCACCCATGACCTACCATCACCTAATAGAAACATTTTCTCTACCCTGTGCCTGTCCCGTGCCACATACTGAGACCCCAACAACCGTCCACCTTTTCCCCAAACGACCATGCAGACAAAGTTCCTTAACGCAATCAAAGGACATTCCTGGCGGTACTTCCTCGCAGTAGGCGCGATCGCCCTGGTCTACTATTGGGCGTCGCAATTCGCCATTTCCACCCTCACCCTCAGTTCAGAAATTTACCCGATGTGGCCAGCAGCAGGAATTGCCCAAGTCGCCCTGCTGCTGTTTGGGCGGCAACTGTGGCCGGGAATCGCGATCGGAGGCTTCCTGTTCAGCATGAGCGTACCGTCGGCCAACATCGCCACGGCATTGATATCGGCAGGCGCCAGAAGCCTGCAAGCGTGGACGGGAACTTATCTACTCCAAGGCCTTAACTTTAGCGCCGGGCTCGATCGGCTCAAAGACGTTTTAGGAATAGTCGGACTAGCAGCCTTGGGATCTACCCTGATCAGCTCCACCATCGGCAGCATCCTCGTATGCCTGAGTGGTATATCTAGCTGGAGCGATTTTGGCACGATTTGGGGGACTTGGTGGGTCGGAGACGCCATGGGAATTGTGCTCGTCGCCCCGCTGCTACTGACGTGGCAACAATTGCCCAAAGTCCCCACCCATCGCAAACAGATAGCTGAACGAGCGATTTGGCTGCTGCTGCTACTAGCAGTCGGCTGGCTCGTCTTTTGCTCCCGCACCCGCGCCGCCTACGCCCGCTATCCCCTCGAATACCTACCATTTCCCCTAGTAGTTTGGGCTGCCTTTCGATTCGGTCAGCGCTACACCGCCCTCTCCAACTTCATCCTCTGCGGCTTCGCCATCTGGGGTATCGCCCGAGGCAGCGGCCCCTTCCTCAAACACGCCAGCAGTATCCCCCAAGCACTGTTATCCCTGCAAGCCTTCATCGCCGTCATCGCCGTCACCGGCTTAGTCTTAGCTGCCACCGTCGCCGAACGCCACCAAGCAGAAGTCTCCCTGCGCGCCAGCGAAGCCAGCCTCGCTAACGCCCAACGCATCGCCCAGCTAGGCAACTGGGACTTAGACCGCAACGCCCAGCAATTGCGATGGTCAGAGGAAATTTACCGCATCCTGGGACAGGAACCCGGAACTTTTGAACCCAGCCTGGAAGCCTTCTTGGAATACGTGCACCCGGAAGACAGAGAATTAGTCAGAACCTCGATCGAAGCCGCTTTATTTCAGCAACAGCCTTACAGCATCGACTACAGGCTCATACTTCCCGACGGTAGCAACCGCACCGTCTACGAACAAGCCGCCGTCACCTCCCTCTACATCACCAGCACCGTCCAAGACATCACAGACAGAAAGCAAGCCGAAGCCGCCCTGCGTTCTTCAGAAGAAAGATTTTCCAAAGCCTTTCACGCCTCCCCAGTCGGGATCAGCATCTGCACCCTCACAGACGGATGCTTCCTCGATGCCAACGAAAGCTTTTTGCGCTCATTAGGCTGGCTGCGGCACGAATTTCTCGGCCGCACTCCCAGCGACTTAGGAATATTTGTCAATTCAGAAGACGGGGGGCGGCTCGCCCAGATTTTGCAATCACAAAATTCGATCAGCAACCAAGAAATCAAAATTCGCACCAAAGCCGGCGAAGTGCGCGACTGGCTGCTGTCAGTGGAACTCATCCACCTCGGCAGCACTCAGTGCGTTTTAATCATGACCACCGACATCACCGAACGCTTGCGTTCCGAAGAATTCCGCCGCGCCGCATTAGCCGCCGAAGCTGCAAATAGATCCAAAAGCATTTTTCTCGCCAACATGAGTCACGAACTCAGAACCCCCCTCAACGCCATCATCGGCTACAGCGAGATCCTGCAAGAAGACGCCCGAGACCTAGGTGCCGAAGAGTTCATCGACGACCTCCAGAGAATTAACACGGCCGGCCAGCACCTACTCGCGCTGATTAAAGATATTCTCGACTTGACCAAAATTGAAGCAGGTCGCATCGACTTCGACCTCGAAACCTTCACCATTTCAACTCTGGTTGAGGAAGTAGTTGCCACGATCGCGCCGATGGCAGACAAAAATAGCAATATTGTAGAAATACAATGCCCCGATGATATTGGCTCAATGCAGACCGACTTGACTAAACTCCGGCAGTCTCTGCTCAACATCCTCAGCAATGCCGCGAAATTTACTTGCTCCGGCGCGATTACCTTTGCCGTTACCCGATCCGTCGAACCCCCTGCCGACTCTGCAAAGAAAGGCAAAACACTTGGAGCGTATAGAGGAGGTGGCCAAAATGAAAATAGCTTGTCTCTATTATCTTCCGCTCAAGATTGGATCATTTTTACGGTCAAAGATACCGGCATTGGCATGAGTCCCGAACAGTTAGCCAGAATCTTTGAGCCTTTCACCCAAGCAGATTCCTCAACTACTAAAAAGTACGGCGGCACTGGTTTGGGGCTGACGATTACTAAGAAATTCTGCGAAATGATGGGCGGAGACATTACCGCATTCAGCGAGGTGGACAAAGGTTCTACCTTTACTATTCGGCTGCCAGCTATTTTCACCGAACTTTCCATCTCAACCGAAAAGTCTGACAAATAATAATTTATTGACATTTCTTTTCGAGCGTTGTCGGTTTTATTAGCCTCCGCAATTTGCTGATTATTTCGCTATCACGTATCAAAAAATTCCACATATAGCCAAATCAATAAAGCCATTAGGATATAAATATAATTAGCGCAGTTTGAAAGATTTTGGAGAGCAGAGATGATCCCTCGGCTTCTCAAGAAAACCTGTGATAGACTTCGATCGCGTAGTTTTCCCCTAACCGTATACCTACGTATATATACTATTAATTAAAAAGATATACTGTAGAAAGTTGCCTACAAAGTGCCAGAAAATATGCACCCCCACCTCCAGCGCCAACTCGAACAGCTCGGTTTAGTCGGCGAGTCTCCTCCTCCCACTGCTGAGCAGTGGCAGCTTTTATTAGAGCAGGTAAGTTGTAGCTATGACGGAGTTCAGAATCAGCAAGAACTTCAGCAGCAGGATTGCTTGAACAACGAGACAGTGGCGTTAAAGGATTTAACAGACTCCCCCCAGTCCCCTCAAGACTCTCCAACAGCTTCAGAATTCGATCGACTGCGGGCGAGTGTCAACAGTTGGGGAGCGGGATTGTGTATCCTTGACGCAAAGGGCTGTGTAATCTCGGTGAATCCAGAGGCAGAACGCTTGCTGGGATGGCGAGAGTCGGAACTTGCAGGCGTTTCCCTGCTAGAGCGCATCGGAAAGCAAAACAAAGGCAACAAATCCCAAGTTTTGACGGCTCCGAAACAGTCGGCAAGCAAGAGTGAAGATAGGCCGATCGCACCTACACTAGATTTACAACAGGCGATCGCTTCGGGTCAACCTTGCAACAATTGGGACGACGAGTTTTTGTGTCGCGACGGCAAGATTTTACCAGTTTCCTATTTTTTCCATCCCGCCGTTGAGGGCAGCGAAATATCAGTCTTGGTGTTTTTTGACATTTTTGACATTAGAGAACACAAGCAATCGCTCTCGATACTGCAAGCAGTTCTAAAATCTACAGATGCAGGAATTTTGGCGGTTGACAGAAACGGCAATATATGTAATTATAATCAGAATTTTCTAGAGATGTGGGGTTTGTCCGCCAGCCAAGGAAAGTTGAGCCGATCGACCTTCGGCACAGTCAAAAACACGATCGAAACAGGATTACCCAACGCCCGGGAACAATTACAAGACCCGCAAATATTTCTCGAAAACGCGATTAAAGTGTCGGCAGATTCAGATACTCAAATCAGCGAATTATTAGAATTTAAAGACGGAAAAATTTTTGAATTAAATTCGTTGCCATCAAAAGTCGGATCGAAAACAGTCGGTAGAGTCTGGATCTTTCGAGACGTTACCGAACTCAAAAAAGAAGAACAATCTTTGCAGTATCGAAGAGAATTCGCTCAATTGATTGCCCGTTTGTCAACCCATTTCATCAGCCAGCCCTTATCAGAAATAGACAAAGGCATCGATCAAACCCTAGAAGCGATCGCCACCTTGAGCGGGTTTGACCGCAGTTACATCTACCTGTTATCATTCGACAAAACCCGCGCCGACAAAACCTACGAGTGGTGCGGCGAAAGCATTCCGGCAGTCAAAAACAGCACCGACAAACCAATAGACATCGCACAAATCCCTTGGATTGCAGAAAAGCTCGATCGCGCCGAATGCCTCTATATTCCAGAAATTGGCGAAATCCCGCCCTCAGCAATCGCCGAAATTGCCTATTTTATCGGTAAAAATCCAGCCCAATTCCAGACAGACTCCCCATCCCAAACAGTCAATGAAACAGCAACCGCCTCAATACCTGCAATGGGCGCTTCCATCAATAAATTAGAATCACAAAAACACCTAAAAAATATCCAATCGCTGATAATTATTCCCCTAATTAGTTGTAGTAAAAACCTAGTAGGATTTCTCGGATTCGAGGGCTTAAAGCAAACAGCAGGTCGAGGAACCGAAATATCCACAATATCCACACAGCTAAAAATGGTAGGAGAAATGCTCGCCAATGCCCTAGAGCGCAAGCGAGCAGAAGCAGCCTTGAGACAATCCGAAACAAAATACCGCAGCATCTTTGAAAACGCAGTCGAAGGCATATTCCAGACAACGCCTTCCGGGTACTACCTCAGCGGCAATAGCGCACTAGCTCGAATTTACGGCTACGAATCCAGTACCCAAATGCTTGCCGAACTCACCGATATCAACCATCAATTTTACGTGAACCCCAATCGGCGCGCCGAGTTTATGGCCCAATTGGGCGCGCGCGGCCAAGTGTCAAAATTTGAATCCCAAATATACCGCCGAGACGGTAGCACAATCTGGATTTCCGAAAACGCGCGCAGCATCTGCGACGAAAACGGCAGGGTTTTGTACTACGAAGGCACAGTCCAAGACATCACCGATCGCAAACAGGCAGAATCCGCCATGCAGTTGGCCCTAGAAGCAGCAGAATCAGCCAACCGGGCAAAAAGCACATTTCTCGCCAACATGAGCCACGAACTTCGCACACCCCTCAACGCCATCATCGGCTACAGCGAAATGCTTAAAGAAGAAGCCGAAGAATTGGGCAGTTGCGAATCCGTCCCCGACCTCGAAAAAATCTGCAGCGCCGGCAAACACCTGCTGTCCCTGATTGACGACATCCTAGATATTTCTAAAATTGAAGCAGGCCGAATGGATCTTTACTTAGAAACCTTCGACATTCATACCTTAATTGAAAGTGCTGTGGCTACTGCCAGACCACTGGTCGAGAAAAATGGTAATACCCTAGAAGTGTACTGTCCAGACAACCTCGACACCATGCACGCGGACATGACCAAAGTGCGGCAAGTGCTGCTTAACTTGCTCAGCAACGCTGCTAAGTTCACACAAAACGGGAGAATTGCGATCGGAGTGGAAAGAATTAAAAATGAACAATTAAAAATGAAAAATCAAGAGGAATCTTCCCAAATTTTAATTTCCAACTCCGAATTTTTAAGTTTCCGCGTCGCCGACACCGGCATCGGCATGACAAAAGAGCAATTGCAGCGAGTTTTCCAACCTTTCACCCAAGCTGATGCCTCGACTACTCGCAAGTACGGCGGCACCGGTTTGGGACTAGCAATCAGCCAGCGCTTCTGTCAAATGATGGGCGGCAGCATAGAAGTCAGCAGCACCTTGGGCTCCGGCACCACTTTCACCGTGCTCTTGCCCAAAGCCATCAAACATCCGGAAATCCCCAACAAAGTTCACGACAGCACAAACCCTCCCGACGCCCCCGCTATCGGCACGGTGCTGGTAGTTGACGACGACCCGATCTCGCGGGATTTAATCCAGCGCGCCCTCAGTCGCCAAGGACTGCACGTAGAAGTCGCCGGCGGCGGCGAGCAAGCTCTCCGGCTGGCTAAGCAACTACGGCCAGACGCCATTACCCTGGATGTGATTATGCCCGGAATGGACGGCTGGGCGGTACTCTCAGCGCTGAAGGCAGATCCTGACCTTGCCGAAATTCCCGTAATCCTGCTATCCTTTGTGGGCAACAAAAGCCTCGGCTTTGCATTGGGTGCCTCGGACTACCTCACCAAACCAGTGGACGGCAAACGGCTGGCTGCCTTGTTGAACAAGTACCGACGCGACCAAGACGGCGTTGCAAGTAACAATTTGACCTGTCAGATTCTAATTGTGGAAGACGACGTTGCCACGCGCGAAATACTGCGATGCGTACTAGAAACACAAGGCTGGGCAGTAACGGAAGCTGATAGCGGACGCGCTGCTCTCGATCGGCTAAAAGTTGCTCGCCCGCACCTGATATTACTGGATTTGATGTTGCCAGAAATGGATGGTTTTGAGTTGATCGGGGAAATTCGTAAATCCCATTCGGGAGATCCTATACCGATTGTTGTGATCACGGGGAAAAATTTGACACCGACCGAAAGCCAGCAGCTAAACGGCTACGTCGAGCGGGTGCTACAAAAGGGAGTCTACAGTTGCGATACTTTGTTGCGCGATGTTCGCTCTATAGTCAATGACAGGTTCGATCGCAGGTACGACTCGAAAGGCAAGGAGAACACCAATGGCTAAAATCCTGTTGGTCGAAGATAACGAAATGAACAGGGATATGCTTTCCAGGCGTCTGGCCCGCAAGGGACACGAGGTCTTTATTGCTGTTGACGGTGCTGAGGGGGTGTCGATGGCGCTCGCGAAAGTACCAGATTTGATTCTGATGGATATGAGTCTGCCGGTTCTAGACGGGTGGCAAGCAACGCAGCAAATTAAGGCGGCTCCTGAAACTAGCAGGATTCCGGTGATTGCGCTGACGGCTCACGCAATGGCGGGCGATCGTGAAAAGTGTCTTGCTGCAGGCTGCAATGACTATGACACTAAACCGGTCGAGTTTCCCCGACTTTTGGGTAAAATTGAAACTCTTCTCAAAGAGGCCCTGACATGAAAGGTGACGAGGGCAGCGTGCTGGTTGTTGACGACAATGAGGTAAACCGCGATTTGCTGGCCCGCCGACTTCAGCGTCAAGGCCATGTGGTGACTGTTGCTGAAGATGGTCTCCAAGCTCTGGAAATGTTGCGAAACCATCCTTTTGATTTGGTTCTCCTAGACATTATGATGCCGCAAATGAACGGCTATCAGGTGCTCGAAAGTCTGAAGGCGGACGAAAAGTTGCGCTACATCCCGGTGATTATGATTTCGGCGGTGGACGATATCGACAGTATCGTTCGGTGTATAGAGTTGGGGGCGGAGGATTATCTTTCTAAACCGTTCAATCCGGTATTGCTCAAGGCTCGGATTAGCGCTTGTCTGGAAAAGAAGCGACTGCGGGATAAGGAACAGGCGTATTTACATGAGTTGGCCCAGGAAAAGGAAAAGTCCGAGCGTTTGCTGTTAAATATTTTACCGAGGGCGATCGCACAGCGCCTGAAACACGGGGAAATTACGATCGCAGACAGTTTCGCTGAGGTGACAGTGATGTTTGCCGATTTGGTCGGTTTTACTAAGCTTTCGGCTCATTTATCGCCGGCCCAATTGGTGGAGTTGCTCAACGAAATTTTTTCGGCTTTTGACGAGTTGGCCGAGCGCTACGGACTTGAGAAAATTAAGACGATCGGCGATGCTTATATGGTGGTTGGCGGTTTGCCGACGCCCAGCGACGACCACGCCGAGTCGATCGCGGAAATGGCCCTGGAAATTCAAGCAGCAATGACTAAGATCCGTACCAAGGGAGGTCAGCCGCTCAGCATCCGCATCGGCATCCACACAGGCCCCGTGGAAGCTGGGGTAATCGGTACTAAAAAATTTACTTACGATTTGTGGGGAGATACGGTAAATACAGCTTCCCGGATGGAATCTCAAGGCGTCCCCGGCAGCATTCAGGTGACAGTTGCTACCTACGAACGCCTGCGGGGTAAGTACGTTTTTGAGGAGCGCGGCGTGATTCCAGTGAAGGGGAAAGGCGATATGATGACTTATCTGCTTGTGGCCCGAAACGCTTAATTAATCATTGGGCATTGGGCATCGGGTATCGGTAACTAATATCAACAGTCAACAGTCAACAGTCAACAGTCAACAAATCATCAAATGAACGTAAATTCTAACCTTTTAATGTACGCCCAATGGGCGGGAATTCTGACAGGAGCTTTAGCTATTCTAACAGTTATAGCATTTATCTTCAAATGGGGTTTTCGCTTCCGATTGGTGGGAGTGACCAGCTTTATGGGAGTAATTGCTGCGAGTATATTTGGTCTGGGTTTGGGACTGTTTTCCCGTACAGAAATTCCGGGTGCGGTGCGCTATTCTTTAGTTTACGATACTGGCGGCGCTCAAACAGTAGTTACTGTGCCACCTACGATCACGGAATCTGAATTAGAAGCAACGATGCGGCAAGCGGCTGCGGACTTGTACTCTCCAGGGCGCTCTGGGCGTGGCAGAGACTACATGACAATCCGGGTTCGTACAGTGGTACATCCTGAACCTGGGCTGTCGCAGCCGCTGTTTTTGGGCGAGGTGAGACGATCGCTCGCGACTCGTTATGATGACAAAATGGCGATCGAAATCTTCCCGGAAAAAGTTGCTATTCTGAAAAAGTATCAAGCTTAAAAATAGGGTGCGGCAGCATTCTTAGGACTTACGCATGGGAGAGCAGAAACCGGGTTTTTTACAAAAATACTTCGTTGTAACGCGCAGATTCGGTAAAAAACCCGGTTTCTTTAGTCGTAGTGCGTAAGTGATGAAAAAATAATTTGGAATCGCTACTACACAAACAAAGTCCGCGCAACCCGAGACTAAGAAACTAATCGTTTCCAAGCAAAGCCTGGTAACGCAGAACCGGAGGATATGGCTGCAACTTTAGGGATTATTTAAACAATGATTGCAACCACCAAACAAAAATTAAAATTTAACGAATTTATTGCTATTTGCCCGGAAGATGGTATTTATGAATTGGTGAACGGAGAGATTGTCAAAATGGCAACTACCAGAAATCCCGATGACGTGGCTGAATTTACAGACAGACAGTTTTATCGAGAGTGCGATCGCCTGAAACTCAACTATGTAGTCAAGCGAGGTATCACTATTAAAACTACCACAAAAGAAGGTATAGAACAAGGACGAGTTCCTGATGTCAGCGTAGTCGATCGCACTTTGTGGCGCGATGAACGCAAATCCTATACCGCACTCGAATCGCCGATTCAGTTAGCAGTGGAGGTAGTATCAACTAATTGGGAAGACGATTATGTTGACAAGCTAGATGAATATGAACGCTTGGGGATTGCTGAATACTGGATTATTGATTATTTAGCAATTGGCAAAAGAGAGTATTTGGGAAACCCGAAAAATCCGACGGCATTTGTTTTTTCGCTAGATGCTGAAGGCAAATATCACCGCACTCAGTTTATAGAGAATGAACAAATTGTTTCGCCCACTTTTCCAGAATTAGTGCTGACGGCGGCTCAGGTATTATTAGCCTAGTGGTAGGGTGTGTCGCCATGAAAAATTATTAACTAAATTTCGACAATCTTATAGCGACGCACCTGATAAAATAGTGATTTTAAGGTGCGTCATGGCCGAAATTTTTAACCAATTACTCAAGGATTTATCCCTGATGCACCCTAGGGTTATACTTGAAAAAATAAGAGTTTGATGAAGAGGAATAAATGATGAATATAGAAAACAAACAAACTTTAAATTTCCCAAAAAAACAGGAATTGGTGATGATTCAAATTTTGATTAATCTAGAGGGACAAACGCCAGAACAAAAAGCCGAATTGTTTTTTTTACAAGGTGTATTGTATGAATCTGCTCAAGAATATACAGAGGCGATAGCCTCCTACGACAAAGCCTTAGAAATCAAACCAGATTATCACGAATCATGGAACAATCGGGGCAATGCACTGGTTAATTTAGGCAGATTGTCAGAAGCGATAGCCGACTACGACAAAGCCTTAGAAATCAAACCAAATTATCACGAATCCTGGCACAATCGGGGCAATGCACTGGTTAATTTAGGCAGATTGTCAGAAGCGATAGCCGACTACGACAAAGCCTTAGAAATC
>NZ_JAUBVD010000022.1:0-8718 GCF_036705675.1 Microcoleus sp. AT8-A3 | reverse complement strand
AGGAGATAGCCGACTACGACAAAGCCTTAGAAATCAAACCAAATTATCACGAAGCCTGGAACAATCGGGGCATTGCACTGTATAATTTAGGCAGGATTGAAGATGCGATCGCCTCCTGCGACAAAGCCTTAGAATTAAAACCCGATTATCACGAAGCCTGGAACAATCGGGGCGTTGCACTGGGTTGTTTAGGCAGATTTGAAGAGGAGATAGCCGACTACGACAAAGCCTTAGAAATCAAACCAAATTATCACGAAGCCTGGAACAATCGGGGCATTGCATTGGGTAATTTAGGCAGGCTTGAAGCTGCGATCGCCTCTTTCGACAAAGCCTTAGAATTAAAACCCGATTATCACGAAGCCTGGAACAATCGGGGCATTGCACTAGCTAATTTAGGCAGATGGGAAGAAGCGATCGCCTCCTGCGACAAAGCCTTAGAATTCAAACCCGATTATCACCCAGCATTTTATAATAAAGCTTGCTGCTATGCGTTACACAGTCAGATTGACCAAGCAATTCATAATTTGCAGCAAGCCATCAATCTGAATCCTGACAATTGGCGAGAAATGGCAAAAACGGACTCTGATTTTGACAGCATTAGATCGCACCCTCAATTTCAAACCTTGATTCAAGGATAGAGATTTGTCGTTTGGTGGGGGCGGGTTTATGAGGTTGTTAGTTATTGGCAGAAATTGTTGGCGAACCCGCCCCTACAGCATCACAAATACACACTATTTCTTAGTCCGCGTAGGCGGAGATTGTTTGTGTAGATGCGGTTTCAACCGCCTGGTTATCTGAATAAATAGTACAATTAAACTTAGATACTTCTCGGAGACAACGACTATGCAAGTCACAACCCAAGAAATCATTTATCCTTCCAGCGACGGTCAACCAATGGCAGAAAGCACAATTCAATACGAATTAATTGTCAAAATCAAAGAAGGTTGCGAATCGCTGTTTAAAGATGACCCAAACATTTTTGTTGCTGCCGATTTACTGTGGTATCCAGTTGAGGGGAAACCGGAAATTTCTCAAGCACCTGATACGATGGTGATATTTGGGAGGCCAAAGGGCGATCGCCTTTCCTACATACAATATCGAGAGGATAATATTGGCCCTCAAGTCGTTTTTGAGATTCGATCCCATAACGACAGCAATACTAAAATGAATAAAAAACTTTCATTTTACCAGCGTTATGGAGTTGAGGAGTATTACCTTTACGATCCACAAAGAAATGAGTTGGAAGGTTGGCAAAGAATTGAGGGAAATTTAGAAGTTATTGAGCCTATGGAGGGATGGATTAGTCCGAGATTAGGTGTGCGATTTGAGTTGGTAGAAGATGGGTTAGAAATTTATCGACCTAATGGAGAAAAGTTTCTTTCCTATGCGGAATTAGAAGAAGAGAGGTTATTAGATCGTCAGCGCCTACAACAAGAGTCTCAAAGAGCCGAACAAGCCAATCAAAGAGCCGAACAAGCAGATCAAAGGGCCGAACAAGCCAATCAAATTGCTCAACGTTTAGCAGCTAAATTGCGCGAATTGAACATCGATCCAGATAGCATTTAACCCCGAATAAATGCTCAGAAGCCCGGTTTGTTTGAAAAATGTCGTTTGTGGCGATCGCGGTTATTTGTGGTTTTAACGTAATCCTGTCAGCCCGATCGCCCTTTCCTCTTTTCTACGCAGTCAATCGATTTTGGATTTTAGATTTTAGATTTTAGATTTTAGCATTGACCCCACGGATAAATTCGGGGCCTTGTATCCTGGATGGTTTCGGTCAGCTCAAAAAAATAGTATTAATCTATACCTACCAATCCCAGCTCTAGAATTATAATAAAAAAAATTGAAAAAGTCCCCAAATTCCTGTAAAATTGCCATAAATAACCAAATAGGATCGATCGAAAGCACTCAAAGGCGAAAAAGATCGCATATAAAAAAGAAAAGAATCAATTAGACAGAAAATAATGAGGTGAAACCCCTTGCAAAAATTAGCCAGCATAGAAAAGCCGATCGACTCAGGGGAAAAATCCATAGCAGTCAACACCCAAAAGGCTCAAACCTGGTACGAACGCGGCAACGCCCTAGAAGCAATGGGACGCTTTCAAGCTGCGATCGAATCCTGGGAAGAAGCGATCGAACTTGAACCAACATTTTATGAAGCCTGGTACAACCAAGGCGTAGCCCTCAAAAAATTGGGCCAGCTAGAAGAAGCGATCGCAGCCTACAACCAATCCCTAAAAATCAAACCAAACAATCCCCAAGCGTGGTACAATCGAGCCAACGTTTTGCGGAAGCTCAACAGACTCTCAGAAGCGATCGCATCCTACGAAAAGGCGATCGCACTCAACCCCAGCTACCCCGAAGCTTGGACGAACCGCGGCAACACCCTCGTCAGCTTAGAAAAATTATCAGAAGCGATAGCCTCCTACGAGAAAGCTATAGCCATCAAACCAGACTACTGCGAAGCTTGGTACAACAAAGCATTTGCCCTGAGAAAATCAGACCAAAATACAGCCGCGATAACTTCTTACGACAAAGCGATCGAACTCAAACCAGACTTGCATCAAGCCTGGTACAACCGCGGCTTAGCCCTAGCCGATGAAAAACTCTACCCGGAAGCCGTCGCCTCCTACGACAAAACCCTGCAACTGCGGCCGAATTCCGCCGAAGCTTGGAACAAACGCGGCAGGGCGATCGCACAAATGGGACAATTTGAATCAGCGATCGCATCCTGGGACAAAGCCATCGCACTCCACCCAAACGACAGCGAAACCTTTTACAACCGTGGCTTAGCCTTCGCCAACTTACAACGCTTTGATGAAGCAGTCGCCTCTTGGGACAAAACCGTAGAGTTGCAGCCAGACAACACCGAAGCCTGGTACAACCGCGCCATCGCCCTCAAAAAAATTCAACGATTTGCCGAAGCGATCGCCTCCTACGATAAAATCATCGCACTCACACCCGACGATCCAAACCTTTACTATCAAAAAGCTTGCATTTACGCCATGGAAAAAGAAGCAGGCGAGCTCACAAACAGCCCCGAACTTGTAGCTACCAGCATCCGGCTGGCGATCGAAAACTTATCCAAGGCGATCGAACTCAATCCGCATAAATACCGGAAATTGTGCAAAAATGACTCTAAATTGCGTACAATACGGGAAGAAGTGCGGTTTTTAGCTTGATTTCAGGGTAGCTATGATTGATGGATACGGATGCCGCACTGCAACCTTTGTAGGCAAAACAGCACCATAAACCCCCATCATGCAAACCCTAGACAAAACTCAAGCAAAATTCGCTCAACTGGCAGCCCACCTCAGAGAAGTTAACGACATCGAATCAGCCTCGTCGCTGCTGCATTGGGATCAATCAACTTATATGCCGGCCAAAGGTGCAAATGCCAGAGGCCGCCAGTTGGCTACTCTCAAACAAATATCCCACGAAAAATTTACAGATCCAAAAATAGGTGAACTCCTAGAAGACTTGCGTTTCTACGAACAAACCCTGCCCTACGACTCCACCGCAGCCAGCCTGATCCGCATCGCCCGCAGAGACTACGATCGCGCCTCCAGAGTCCCCGCAACCTTCATGTCCGCACTCTGCCGCCACCAAGCCGACTGCTACGAAGCTTGGGCCGCGGCCAGGGCAGCCAACAACTTCGCAGCCGTTGAGCCGTATCTCGAAAAAACCCTAGAATTAAGCAGGCAATACGCCGATTTTTTTCCCGGCTACGAACACATTGCCGATCCTTTGATCGATCGTAGCGACTACGGCATGAAAGTATCGCTGTTGCGCCCGCTTTTCGCCAAACTGCGTCAAGAATTAGTGCCGATAGTCGAAGCCATCACCTCGCAACCTCCCGCCGACGACTCCTGCTTGCACCAAGACTTCCCAGAATCCCAGCAACTAGAATTCACTCGTAAAGTCGTAGAACGCATGGGGTACGACTTCCAACGGGGACGGCAAGACACCACCCTGCACCCGTTCATGACCAACTTCTCCATAGACGACGTGCGAATTACCACCCGCGTCTATGAAGACCACTTGGATCAAGCTTTGTTCAGCAGCATCCACGAAGCCGGACACGCCCTCTACGAACTCGGAAATTCCCCGGAATTTGAAGGTACCCTTCTGGCAGGTGGCATTTCCTCCGGCGTCCACGAAAGTCAATCGCGACTTTGGGAAAATATGGTCGGGCGCAGCCGCGGTTTTTGGGAATGTTTCTACCCGCAACTCCAAGGCATATTTTTGCGACAGTTGGGACACGTATCCACTGACGCATTTTACCGGGCCATTAACAAAGTCTCGCGATCGCTCATCCGCACCGATGCCGACGAAGTAACCTACAACCTCCACGTCGCCATCCGCTTTGACCTAGAATTGGCAATGGTAGAGGGAAAACTAGCAGTCCGAGACCTCCCTGAAGCCTGGAACGAACGCTATAGAACCGACATCGGCGTTGTCCCCGCCACAGACAGCGAAGGCGCGATGCAAGATGTTCACTGGTATGTTGGTACGATCGGCGGAATGTTCCAAGGTTACACCCTCGGCAACTTGATGAGCGCCCAATTCTACGAAACAGCAGTAAAACTCAATCCTGAAATTCCCGTAGAAATAGAACGGGGCAATTTTAGCGTACTCCACAACTGGCTAAAACAAAACATCTACCAGCACGGCCGTAAATACACCGCTGTCGAATTGATCGATCGCGTTACCGGTTCACCTTTAACTATCGATCCCTTTATCCGCTACATTCGCCACAAATACGGGGAATTTTATGTCATTTGAGGGATAGCAATGTAAAATTGCAGGCTTTTAAATTACCTAAAAAAAACAGGCGATACTAACTTGTATCGCCCCCCCTTAGAGCGAATCTCAAAGAAGATATAAAATTAAGCGGCTACCTATATCAGAACTGTTTCAGGCTGTTATGGCCAGCGACAAAAAATCCGACTTGCCTCAGTTTGCCAGCAATTGACGCGCTTTGGGCAACAAATATTTGCTGCGAAACGATATAGTTAACACTTTTGTTGCCTACTGCACCAAATAGGAAAAGCCCGAACAGTTTTATCAATCTTCCCTAAATTCAACGTAGTGCCGCCGGGAGTCAACGAAAGTGTCTACTTTCCCTACACGCGGATAGAAGACCGGGTGCAAGGCGATCGCGATCGGCCGGGCGAACTGCTGTTTACTCTAGAAGACCCCGAACAAGTCTTTGGATAACTCGACGATCCGCACAAGCGCCCTTTATTTTCGATGGCCCGGCTCGATCGCATTAAAAACCTGACCGGCTTAGCAGAATTGTTCGGAAAAAGCCAGGAATTGCAAGAAAAATGCAACTTAATTCTAGTAGCTGGCAAACTGCGGGTCGAAGAAACCGAAGACTACGAAGAAGCAGAAGAAATTAAAAAACTCTACGCAATTATCGACCAATACAACCTTCACGGTAAAATTCGCTGGCTGGGAGTGAGGCTTTCCAAAAGCCTGTCCGGCGAAATCTACCGGGTAATCGCCGACACCCAAGGTATATTTGTTCAGCCAGCATTATTTGAAGCTTTCGGCTTGACAATTCTCGAAGCAATGATTACCGGGATTCCCACTTTCGGGACGCAGTTTGGCGGCCCGCTGGAAATCATTCAAGATGGCGTAAATGGGTTTTATATCAACCCGACCAACCACCAGGAGACTGCCCAAAAAATTCTCGACTTTTTATCGAAATGCGAACACAATCCCAACTATTGGTATAAAATTTCAACGCGAGGAATTGACCGAGTTTACAGCACCTATACCTGGAAAATTCACACTACCAAGCTGCTGACGCTGGCGCGGACTTACGGTTTCTGGAACTACTCGTCCAAGGAAAACCGCGAAGATATGCTCCGTTACATAGAATCGCTGTTTTATCTCATTTACAAGCCGAAAGCGAAGGCTTTATTGGCAGAACACGCTAACCGATAAGTCGCGAGTTTTGCTTTTTATATCAAATCCGTTGGTATCGGAATTATTCCTCTCTCTCTTCCCTTTCTCTGTATCCTCTGCGTCAAGAGGGGTTTAATAATTCCGATACAACTGAGATGTTGTACTATTCTCAAAAACAGGCTTTTCGGCCTGTTCCACAAGAGATGAATTTTATTGTGGAACAGGCCGAAAAGCCTGTTCCTAAGCAAGTAATTGAGAATGGTGCAACATCTCAGATACAACCGAAATTGATATTACGGGGAGATTAAAGGAAAAAACTTCGCCTTTCATAGATCAACTTTGTACAAAATACGCCTGTCAAGATTTGTGAATGACTGCCGACTTTGTACCATAAGACTGAGGCTAAAAGATGTGGTTTATACGAAAATATGGGCTTTGGTAACGAAACATCTCGGAATCAATCGGCTTTATTAGGAATAGTGCGAACCGGCTCCTACTTCTAACAGGTAACTTCCAACTCGCAACTTCTGAATGGTGGTTTCCCCATTGCCGAAATTCTAGAGACCGGGGCAGATATAGCAACCGCGCCAGACGCTTAGAACTTTCTTAATGGCCTAAACCAATGCGGTCTATTACCCCTTCCCTCGGACTTCTTGTTACCCGATCGCGAAGTCGAAAGTCATTCTTCCTTCTTGCTTCTGCTATATGTCTCAGAAAGCTGTCCGGGTAATACAATTAGATTTAGAAACATGAAAACAGGGAAACCTTGTCAAACCTTACCAACAGGATGAAATTTATGCGTGTGACTACTGTTACGATTTTCAGCTTGATTGCTCTGCTCGCTCCCGGCTTAACCCGAAAGGCAATTGCTGCTTTTGACTCCGAACCCTTGGTGCAGGAAGAGTACCGCAGAGACTTTACGGCTCCCGCCGAGCCGGGTTCGTCAGCATCGCCGGAGGGAAAGTCCAAAGCAGATATGTTTAACAAGCCTTTTTACGCGGGCGAGCAGGCGCCAGTCAGAAAGGAAAAAACTATCTCGGCGGGTGCTGACGGGCCAGAAGTTGCAGCCATACAGCAGCGCTTGCAGGTGCACAGTTTCAAGGTGGGGACGATCGACGGTACCTATGGCTCTCGCACTACATCGGCGGTTCGTGCTTTTCAGCAGTCTAAGGGTTTGAACGCAGATGGCATTGTGGATAAAGAAACTTGGACAGCTTTAGCAGCAGATCCGGCATCAGCTTCTGAAACTGTGCAGAGCAATGCTCCAACTCTGAGCAATGCTGCTGTTGCCGGCAATCCTCCAACTCTTCTGAATAAAGGCGCTGTCGGTTCCAAGGTGAAGACGCTACAGGTGCGTTTGGAAATGCAGGGTTACGATCCGGGCCCGATCGACGGCATTTTTGGCGCTCGCACTGCTACGGCTGTCAAGAGCTTTCAGGAGAATAAGGGTTTGACCGCTAGCGGCATGGTGGACGACACAACCTGGAAGGCGCTGGGCCAAAAGTAAGCGACGAGTGAAAAATACGGAAAATTGCTGTGGCGATAACTCATGATTGAACCCGGTGTCCCAAAATGACCGGGTTTCTCGATGTTGAGCGATCGAGCAATTTGGTCATCAGCCTGCGGATTTATCAGTGGGTCGCTTTCTTCAATCTAAAATCTAAAATCTAAAATCTAAAATCGATGTTGGGCGATCGAGCTATGGGGTCATCAGCCTGCGGATTTATCAGTAGGTCGCCGTATTCAATCTAAAATCCAAAATCTAAAATCTAAAATCGCTTGACCGATCGCTCTGTTGTGTGCTATAGTATTTAAATGTCAAAATGCGGATATGGCGGAATTGGCAGACGCGCCAGATTTAGGTTCTGGTTCCGAGAGGAGTGAAGGTTCAAGTCCTTTTATCCGCATACTATCTAATACTTTATAAATCAAGGGTTGGAGGTTCATGGAACCAAGAATCCCGTTTTTTGCTCATGTTTCGCTGACTCTTGCGAGTAAGGCGGTCGATTCAAACACTCTGTGCGATCATCGCAATGTTCGAGCATTTGCGTACCCTTGACTGTGATGTTTTAACTTCTGATGATGCCGATCGGGCGAATCAAGGGATTCCCGATCACCAGTAGAATAGTAGATGGCTAAAACAGGAAGTTTAGATATGGGACTTAATGAGTATTTTGATTTCTTAGCACCGGATGATATTCGTATTAAAGGACATCGCATCGGGATTGAGACGGTACTGTATGAGTATATTTATCGGGAACGCACCCCAGAAGAAATTCAGCAACTCTATCCCTCTCTCAGTTTAGCAGAAGTTTATACGACTATTTTGTATTATTTACAAAATCAAGAATCAGTAAGTAGATATTTGCAAGATTGGTTGGAGTGGTCGCATCAGCAGCGAAAAATGCAAGCAGCAAATCCCCATCCTGCAGCAGAAAGATTGCGAAAATTGAAAGCTGAACGGGAAAGGCAAACCGCGATCCAGGGTGCTTGAGGAATGGCACTTAAATATTTGATGGATGAGAATGTTACGCCCATTTATGCTACACAGCTTCGCCGGAAACGCAACTAATACCAAGACCGAATCATTCATCTCCCCTTAACATAAATCCACACTCCGATCGCGTTCTAGAGAATGCTTGGCGTTATTACGATCGCCACCACCAAGAAATCGATCGCCTCATTGTTGCTCATCAAACCGATGATTGAAAGCGTGAGGCTGTATTACAGCACTTCCGGGTGTTATGAGGTACAATAAGAATAGATTAAAAAAATACACAAATGAAAGCATATTCAGTAGAT
>NZ_JAUBVD010000119.1:0-6193 GCF_036705675.1 Microcoleus sp. AT8-A3 | reverse complement strand
GGGTCATTTTTTAACGTTATATGCTTGCTATGTAAGCATTATAACCTATTTTTATCGTATTTTATGTTTAAGTCCCGGTAAGTCATCAAATAATTTACTTGCTCGATCGCACACTGCACCGATACAATAATCTTGTTAGCGATTTTTGAGTTGGGTGCGTAACTCAGTTGGATAGAGTAGCTGCCTTCTAAGCAGCGAGCCGCAGGTTCAAGTCCTGCCGTACCCGTTAGGTAATCCTTTTGCGTAGCAAGGGTTTCAGGTTGACTAAGCTACCGAGAGTCTGGTTTTCCGCTCATCTTTAGCTCAGTCCTACTCTTCTAAGTAGCTGAGTATGTCCAAAACTGCCTCCATATCTGCCAAGTTTGCGCCGGACTTTTTGCGTCTGGTCTTCAACTTGTTAAGCAGGTCGGCCGGCTCTGGAAATTCTGCGACGGTCGGAGCCGAGTTTTTATTTGCTTGCCGATCGCGCTGCACTTCCTTGAGTTCTTGCTCCAACATCTGCACCTTCAGTCCTAAATCGCCGTTGCGCTCGTGTAACTCATTCAGTTCCTTATCCCATTCTGCAAGCTGCTTGTTGGCCGCTTTCAATTCCTGCCTGAGTGATTCATCGTTGCCGTCACTCAGGCACTCAATTTTCCCAGCCGTTCCTCAATGGCGGCCATCCGCTCCATCACGGTGTCAAGGCGATCGGCTACAACCTTGTCTACAGTGTCTACAATTTCTGTAGACGCGACGCTATCATTACTTCGTGTAGACAAATCCGTAGACAGTGTAGACACTATAGGTGTAGACAAAGTAGACAGCGCTGTAGACGTGCCTGAGACTTCCTTGAGAATGCGTTGTGCAGTTTGACTAAGCGACTCACTGTCTAGCTTCTGAGCTTCTATCCAGTTCAGGAAGTGACCAGAAGCCCTAAACGATACAACTTGACTTTGACTCATTGTAGACACCTGTATACAGTATTTGTCTACAATAACTGATATCTGTCTACACTGTCAACAGTTTGTCTACAAAACTTGTAGACACGAAAATCCCCCAATTAAGGGGGATGAGATTGAGCCGTTAGTCAGCGGCTTCCAAGTCCTTGGGGTCAAGCCATGTAGTAAAACTTCCGTCGGGCTTTACGCAAGTAATCTCGCCGTATTTACTAATTTCATCCACCACCAACTCTAGACCCGCTAATTGTTCAAGGAAGTCCCTCTAACATCTTGTTGAGTAACGCCGGAGCGATATTCTCACGTACCCACTCTGGGTCTTCCCACTGAGAAGGGTAATATTCACCCTTCTTACGCTTTACGGCTATTGCTTGCCGAACAAGCTCAAAGGCAGCTTCTGTCGCGACACAGAAGTCGTTTGACTCATTAAGTTTGTTTTTGTGTTTTTTGGTCATCGCTTGCTTCAATCAAGTCCTCTTAACAGTCTGCCTACAACTAGCGCAACTGATACCGACACCATGTGTCATATTTTCATCAACGTAGTGCTGGCGAGGTCAAAAGTAGCAAAGTCCATATTCCGCACCCGTTTGTCGAAATCTACCGTCACATCATTGCCCCGAACCTTGATTACCGTACCTTTAACGCCTTCATAGAAAGAACCACCGTCATAGGCAACAACAACCCGATCGCCTTCCTTAAACACTTTGTGTTTATTGGGGGTAGGCACTGGTTTAGCGGTTCCTGTAGTACAGCTCATCATTGAGGACTGAGAGGTTTTAGGAGAAGGTGTAAAAACCTCCCCATCCTCCCCACTAGACCTTAACTCCTTATCTGACAAGGATTTAAAGGTGGGGAGGTTTGTATCCCCACTACCTCCCCATTCCTCCCCACTAGATTGAGTAAACGGGGGGGGAACGTTACTTAGTGGGGATGGTGGGGATACAGTGGGGAGGTATGTATCCCCACTTGTAACCGTTGCTGTATCTACATTCCAGCTTGCTGGGGAGGATGGGGAGGTTTTTGTAAGAGAAAACAGAATGCTTTGACCTTTACTTGTAACCTCCCCATAATTCATGGTTGCCAGTTCTGTAAACCATTCCCGTATTTTTTGTGCGCTTGGACGGTATTTGGCATCAAAGGACTTGCTAACCTCTCGAGCTGTTACCGTGCCCCCCTTGCGTTCTGCCAGCGAGATGATTTTCGCGAGATTGCTTTCAAGCGCATCGGGACTGGAAACCTCAATATTTATGCTCAAAGCTTGCACAGTTGTGTACTCAACCCACTTGATAGCAGCGGCAACTTGGCTAGCAGGAATCTTGGAGGAAACCTCAATTTTCGTGTGTGCAGCGTGGATACAGTGCAGGATGGTTGCGACGCGGCCAACTTTCTCAGCAGCCTTACCTAACATTGCCCGCATCCCTTGCTTGGGATGATTTAGCCGAAGTCGCTGGCAGTGGTTGTAATAGTCCACAAACAACTTTCGGGCTTCCTCATCTAGCTCGAATTGCATCATCGGGATAGCGTCCACATTTTCGTAGAGCGCTTGCAGCATCGGGTTGATGTCAATCTTTGACACACCTAAAGTTATCTGGGTTAAGGCTGGTGGCTGTTGCACAAAGTCAAATCGGGCAAAGGTTCCGTTATCATCGCTGCCATCCCCCAGAAAGGGTTCTAAGACCTTGGGTTGAATGTTTCCATAAATAGAAAGGGAGACAGCACCGACGTTAACGGTAGTGCCGGCTGCACGTGCCACCACAGCACCGTTACCGCTCCAACATTCCAGCAAGTCCTCTTTGTCACTTCCCTTGCCACTGCGGTACTGGTTGGCTGATTTAAAAAATCCTGCAAGCTCATCGCACAGCCAGAGTATTCCTTGAATGGGATTCCGGCCTACCATCCCTGCTATTCCCTCCCATGTACCTTTAGTGATGTAGGGAATTGTCTCTACAGGGGCATCAGGCGCGGGGCCCTTGTTCTCATCCTTGCTGTTTTTCCATTGTTCAAGCTCCTCTTTGTAGGCTTTTTCTTGGGCATTGAACTTCTCCTGATTCTTTTGCCTCATTGCTGCTAGCGGGTCTGTAATCATGGCGTTCAATACCGGAGTCTTCATCTGGCTTGACTCAGCGATAAGAGCCCCGAAGTAGCCAAAAGTCCGACACCGATACCTGTTCCATTCCTCCACAAGCATGGTGCTACTGCCATTTTTCAAGAATCTTGAGACACCAGAAATTAGTGCCAGCGCGTAGCATTCAGGCTTGAGGTTCATGCGTCGCGCTACTTCTTCGATCGGAGCGGCCAGAGATTCAGGGAAGATTTCGGAGAGTTTGACGCTAGCAGACTTGGAGGCAAGTAGTTGTTCAATTCCGATTCTCGTGTCTTCCTTGTTGGCTTCTTGCTCTGACTCTTGTTCAAACTCGCGGTAAATTTTCCAGACATCGGCAGAGTTGAGACGGTATTTTTGAGCCAGCTCGGAGATTTTAAGCTGTAACTGAGATTTCTTGAGGTCGGACTCTAGCAGTGTTTCAATCTCTCCCCCTAGCTCCGAGATGTGGGGAACTTGAAATGGTTCAGGACGGACAACTTTTGCTGTTGCCTGCGGGGGAGTTGCGAAAATTTTCTTCTCTCCGATCGCCGCTGTTATGTCGCTGACCGAAAGTTTCTCGTGCGTAATCCAGTCGAAAATATCGAGCCCGCCCTTCTCTGGCAAATTTTCCCAAGCTTTACTCTCTGGGAATGGGTAAAGCCACAAAGCATCAGGGAAGTGTTCGGCAACTTTCTCTGCGTGTTCGATTCCCTTTTTGTCCCGGTCAGGGACTATGACAATCAGCTTTGCACCTTGCAAGTCTAAGGAGTCGGTAAGTGTGAATTTACCGCCCCCGCCGATATTGGTAGTCGCAGCTAGCCCAAGCTTCCACAGTAAGTCAGCGCAAGGTTCACCCTCCACAAGGTAAATCGTTTCGTTGTTTGCGATCGCCTTTCTGATTTCGGCATAGCGGTAAACCGGGATACTGGCACGGGCAACCTTGTTTAAATCCTTATCTGTACCTAGCCCGTACAGCCATTGTTTTTTATCTTTATCCCAGCGTTGCTGCTTAATTTTCTTGTTACCCTCACCGTCATCAACCCGTTCTACACGTGCCAAAGGGGAACCATTGCGATCGGGATAGTCCCAGTAGCGAATACCTTTGGGTCGGATATCTTTGGTAGTTTTTTCTTTAAGAACGTACACACCGCAGCGGCTATCAGAACTTGTGCCGTCAAAGTGCCACAGGTCAGGCTGCTGAGTTTTGGTGTGGTCGAAGTTTTGATGGCAAAGAACCATCTTCCCGTCGTGGCTAATACGGCAGTCGCGGTCTTTGGTACGTCCACAGACCGGGCAAGGATTAGACTTGCTGCTGCTGATAAGATTTCCGCGAACACTTGTAACTTGACCGCCGATCGGAGTAGAATTGTTGTACACGAAATTTAGCTCGCCCACAGCGAGTTGAATGTGGATAGATGCAAAAGCCGTTCTTTCGAGTCGCCAAAACAAGAGAGGGACGGTTTTTTGCTGTGTGTATTTGTTGATTTTTTGAGCAACTAACAAGGTTGGCGACGCGCTCGTGTCGCCTAACCCCGATTGCACATTAGAGGATTAGGGAAATACTGGCCCCAGGTTACTGTTGCTATCCGACGGCATCTCTCTCACCTGTAGGCATAAGCGCTTCCCTTAATCCCTTTTTCTCAGCCGCAGAGCCAGGTTGACTTCACTTCGGACAAGCGCGCATTCTCATTATAGGAGTCTTGCGCCTTGACACAAACCGGAAACGTAAAAAAAACGTACCGAAAACGTACCAAAACTCACTCGTCGGGTTTAAAGGTAAAAGCATTAGACGAGTGAGTCAGAACAAGGCTTTCAGCGCCGCCAAGTCAGAGGGACTCTTGTCCGAAATTTCGGACGGATTTTTCTGTGCCATGACCACCCAGAACTGCGTCCCACGGTCGAGGTTGTGGTTCCCCTGGTGTTGGCGGGACTGCTACCCCTAGCTGCGGTAATTGCAATTCATTGAGGTAGTAGGCGTACTGATTATCATCTCCCCGCTGCGGGTAGAACTTGCCGTTAGTTTTCCAGAAGAAATCTTTACCTCGCAAAACCGCCAATACTAACTCTATTTCTGACTTAGTACCAGTCAATCTTAGGGCTGCTGTTGTTGGGATGTTTGGCTGTCTAGTCATTACTTTTCCCCTTCAAACTGATTGAGTAGATTTTGCAATTTGACCTTGCCTTCTGAGAATTTACGTCCCCCCATTTTGAGTACATTCTCAACAATCCAAGTCACGGACTTACCCGCTTCCATTGACTTACAAACTTCCAAATATATAGGGTAATCGGGAGATTCGGAAGCGGAAGCAGTTTCCTGTAAGTCGCTGCTGTATATAGCTTCCAGCGCTTGCCGGGAAGCTTCCACATCAACGCCAGGGGAAGTCAGGATAAGTTCAGCTTCCTGCTGTCTTTGTTGCTGCGAAACATAGACGCTGGTGCTGATTTCATCCTCTACATCTGCCTTGATTGCCCTCAGTTTCAATTCCTCAATCTCTCCCTCGTCTGCTAATTGACGGGCGATGTTGCCAGCAGAAACTGCACAAGCAATTGCAGCACACAAGCTGACACCTTGCAGTGCTTTGTGAATGTCTAGCTTTTTGTCTAGTGCTGCTAGTGGAACCAACCACAGCACGACAGAGGACGCACTCAACACAAACAGTTTTAGCTGCATAGAAACACCCCCAAACCAATCAGCAACATCGCCAGACCGCCGATGAGAACTGCTTGCAAATCAGCAACTGTAATCTTAAGTAGTTTGCTCAGGGAATAGTCCAGCAACCAGCTCAGCCCCCACGCAATTGCCATCGCTGCTAACAAGAATAGGACTGCTTTCATTGCCATCGGATGCAGACTCGCTATCCACCCCAAAAGGGAGAAAGCGACGCATCCGGCAACAAAGTAATTTGCCAGATACATCGCTTTCATTTAGTTAGTCCCTCCTGTGAGTTTGGCTTTAATTTCATCAATGCGAGTCCGAGCATCGCTGTCAGCCTTATCAATCCCTAAACCCAGTCGGGCATAACCGGGACGCAAGCTGTGCAAGTGCTTAGCTAGTCGAGTGTCTGAGCGTTTTTTCCCCAATTCATTATCGGCCACAGCAGGGTAAGCTCATCTAATTTGGTATAAATTGTACTTGACAAAAAGGGCAAGATATAAAAGAGCATCCTGTCAAGAG
>NZ_JAUBVD010000021.1:62584-108758 GCF_036705675.1 Microcoleus sp. AT8-A3 | reverse complement strand
CTCATTAGTCCTCTTTGAGAGGACTTTTGCTTTGAGGCAGGGGTTTCAACCCTTGCCGGACTGTCGGGTAGGCGCGAAGACTGTCGGACAGTCGGGTTTAACGTGTTGGTTGACACCTATGGGCAGTTCCTTGTCCCTACAGATTTCCCAAAATATTGTAACGAGTTGTAAAGTATAATGAAAACGAAGCGAACACAGAGGCCAAGTAGTATCAAATGCGAGTTGCGATCGCCGGAGCAGGCTTAGCAGGACTTTCCTGCGCTAAATATCTTACCGACGCGGGCCACACCCCCATCATCCTAGAAAGTCGGGACGTACTCGGCGGCAAAGTGGCCGCCTGGAAAGATGCAGATGGCGACTGGTATGAAACCGGCCTCCACATCTTCTTCGGTGCATACCCGAATATGCTCCAACTCTTCAAAGAACTTGACATTGAAGACAGGCTGCAATGGAAAGAGCACTCGATGATTTTCAATCAGCCGGAAACCCCCGGAACCTATTCCCGCTTTGACTTTCCCGACCTTCCTGCCCCCTTCAACGGCGTCGCAGCCATCTTGAGCAACAACGATATGCTCACCTGGCCCGAAAAAATCCGCTTCGGTATAGGTTTGATTCCGGCGATGCTTCAGGGTCAAAACTATGTCGAAGCAATGGACAAATACTCGTTTTCCGACTGGCTGAAAAAGCAAAACGTCCCCCCCAGAGTCGAAAAAGAAGTATTCATCGCCATGTCCAAGGCGCTCAATTTCATTGACCCCCACGAAATATCGGCAACCATACTGCTGACAGCCCTCAACCGCTTCCTGCAAGAGAAAAACGGCTCGAAAATGGCCTTTTTAGACGGTAGCCCCACAGAGAGGTTGTGTCAGCCGATGGTAGACTACATAACTGAGCGCGGTGGTGAAGTACGGCTGAATGCACCCATCGGGGAGTTTTTGCTCAACGATGACAACACGGTGCGCGGGTTCCAGATTCGGGGAGTAAAAGGGGCAGAGTCAGAAATTCTGACGGCCGATATTTACGTTTCCGCGATGCCGGTTGACCCGCTGAAGCTGATGATGCCGAAACCTTGGGGCGAAATGGATTATTTCAAACAGCTCGAAGGTTTGGAGGGAGTACCCGTCATTAATGTACACTTGTGGTTCGATCGCAAGCTAACTGAAATCGACCATTTGCTGTTCTCGCGATCGCCCCTGCTGAGCGTCTACGCCGACATGAGCAACACCTGCCGCGAATATGCCAACCCAGACAAATCAATGCTGGAACTGGTTTTAGCACCGGCCAAAGACTGGATCGGCAAATCTGACGAAGATATCGTCGCAGCCACAATGGTCGAGTTAGAAAAACTCTTTCCCGATCAAATCCCAGAACCAGCCAAACTGCTCAAATATCACGTAGTCAAAACCCCTCGTTCCGTCTACAAAGCAACTCCCGGACGCCAGCAGTGCCGTCCCACACAAACAACTCCCATTAGCAATTTCTATCTAACGGGGGATTATACGATGCAGCGTTATCTTGCGAGTATGGAAGGTGCCGTGCTTTCTGGTAAGCTGACAGCGCAGGCTATTTCGACGGCCAATAACAAATGAAAAATTAAGAATTTTTCATAAAGACGTAAAAAATCTCCCGTTTTCTAAACGGGGGAAAATCAGTTCTAATCTTTAAATTTCTTATTCTCGGATGCTGCAACTGTCAAAACTCCAGTGCATGAGAACTCTGGCTTCTGTGGATGACTCTTACGAACTGTGCCGCCAAGTCACGGCGAGTTATGCCAAAAATTTTTATTTAGGCACTCAACTCATGCCCGAAGCCAAGCGTCGGGCGATTTGGGCGATTTACGTCTGGTGCCGCCGCACCGACGAACTCGTAGACGGGCCGGGTTCTGATGCAACGACCCCTGAAACCCTCAATCTGTGGGAAAAACGGCTAGAATCGGTGTTTGCCGGCCATCCTCACGACGACTACGACGTAGCGTTGGTGGATACGCTGTCTCGTTTCCCGATCGACATTGGGCCGTTTCGAGAGATGATTGCGGGCCAGCAAATGGACTTGTACCGCAGCCGCTACGAAACTTTTGAAGAGCTCAATCTTTACTGTTATCGAGTAGCGGGTACTGTAGGGCTGATGTCGATGTCTGTCATGGGTGTAGGCGAATCGAGCTCCGCTGCTAACTGGAATTGGCACTGGGGGAATAGAATTCCCAAAGAAGAAGCCATCTCCCTCGGTATTGCCAAGCAGTTGACTAATATTCTGCGCGATGTCGGAGAAGACGCCCGCCGCGGCCGCATTTACATTCCCTTAGAAGACTTAGCCTTGTTTAACTACACCGAAGAAGATTTATTCAACGGTGTAATTGACAACCGCTGGCGGGAATTGATGCGGTTTCAAATTCAGCGAGCTCGCAAATTATACGCCAGCGCCGAACCCGGAATTAAAGTGCTCAGTCCCGATATTCGCTGGACAGTTTGGGCTGCTACAATGCTCTACAGCAGAATCTTAAATGCGATCGAACGCAATCAGTACGATGTGTTTCAGAAGCGCGCTTATGTTAGCAATTCTCAGAAACTGCGGTGTCTCCCCGCTGCTTGGCTGAAGTCAAAAGTGCTTTAGTCGCGGGCCGTATTGCTGGCGATTCAGCAACTGGTAAGGGGTATTTGTCAAGTTACAAATTATATGATGTCCAGCAAATTGCATATTAGGTTAGTGGGGACGCGGTAGTGCCGTGTTCCTACGTTTGGTGTGTTAATTTAAATCAAATTTTAAGTCAAATTAGTGGAGTAGCGGGCGGAATAGGCAATTGGGCGATCGAACTTTCCAACAATTGCTTTTCCTGCTGGAGTTTTGCCTCTAAATTTTGAATTTGTTCTCGGCGGGCTTCAACTTCAATCAAGCGGCGAGACAATTCTTGACTCTGCAAAGTGAGAGATTGCCGCCAATCTTCGGCTTTCTGGGCTTCTTGCTGCAAAAAATCGGGAGTAAAACCTGTTGTTAAATATTTTTCTACTAATTGTAGTACCCAGTTTGTAGCTGCTTGAATATGCAAAACCTGGCTATTTTCGTCAACATTTGCTAATACTAGCATTCCTTCATTTAAAACATTTTGATCTAAATCTGACGGTACTGTCAAGAGAGTTTCTTTACAAAGCATAGCCCAAGTATCATCAGAATTTTGGCAAGCCAGCAATTGCAGACTTATCTCGCCTAAAATTTCCTTCTTTTGTACTTGGGCTAAATATAACATGAGGGTAATTAGTAATTGGTAATTGGTGATTAATTGCCCGTGTTAGCACAATTGGTTCTATTATTGAAACCAAATTTGTAGGGGCGGGTTCGCCAACCATTTATGGTAAACATCAATAATACTATAAACCCGCCCCCGCCCACCAACAATAAAAATGTACGATGAATTTAGAGGTAAAATTGTGATGTAAATAATGGCTGAGGAGAGGGCGGGTTTACGAGATTGTTTGTGTATTTCATAGATGGCTGGTTAACCCGCCCCTACGGGATTTTGGGATGTTTTTATACAGCGATCGCCCAGCCTAATAAAAATGATAATCTCCTCAGAAACCGGGTTTCTTTCAATATTTTTCGTTACTCAACCGAAAAATTCGTAGAAACCCGGTTTCTCAACCCACCCGCGACTAATGACTCCTTAAAACAACTTTAGCCGATCGCGCAAAATTTCCGCTTGTTTTTGGGCTTCCGCCAAAGCATCCCTCGCCCCCTGAACCACATCAGGAGTAGCCTTATCCACAAACTTCTGATTAGTCAAGCGCGCCGCACTATGCTTAATTTCAGCTTCCACCTTGCTCAACTTCTTCTCTAATTTAGCACGCAAAGCCGCCAAATCCACCACCCCAGCCAGGGGAATCAATACTTGCACAGTACCGACAACCCCAGCAATTGACCCCCCTTGCCCCCCCTTACCAAGGGGGGGATTAAGGGGGGGTTCTGCATCCAAACTAGCAGTAACTGTCAGATTTTCGACTTTTGCCAAATCCTGAATGTAAACACCTCCATCTGAGATGATTTGGCGTTCTTTCTCGCTTTCGCTTTGCAAAATCGCCGTCACCTTCACACTGGGTTTGATATCAGCATCTGCCCGCAAATTGCGAATAGTGCGAATTGTACCGAACAACAACTCAAACTGCTGTTCCAAATCAGCATCAATTAGCGAGATATCAGCTTCAGGATAAGCTTGCAAAGCCAAACATTCGCCATCACCTGTTTGAGTCAGAGTGTGCCAAATTTCCTCAGTAATGTGCGGCATAAAAGGATGCAGCAGTTTCAGAATCCCTTCCAACACAAAAGCAAAAGTTTGCTGTGCCATTTTCTTAGAATTTGGTTCAGCATCCTGTTGCAAGCGAGACTTGACTAACTCAATATACCAGTCACAGAAATCGCCCCAAATAAACTCATAAAGTCCCTTCGCCGCTTCCCCCAAACCGTAATTTTCCAAACAATTGCGGCTTTGCTGCACAACTTGATTGTAGCGAGAAAGAATCCAGCGATCGCACAATTCCAACCCTTCCTCTCTCCCCCCCTCAACAAGGGAATCTTCTTCTCTCCCCCCCTCAACAAGGGAATCTTCTTCTCTCCCCCCCTTAGTAAGGGGGGGTTGGGGGGGGTAAGGAATTCCCAATTGTTGCGGCGTCTGTCCCTCCAAATTCATCATCACAAACCGCGCCGCATTCCACAACTTATTCGTGAAATTCCGGGAAGCTTCCACCGATTTCGATTCATCAGTTTTGCGATCGTACTCCATGCGAATATTTTGACCGGCCCCTACCACTTCCTTAACCAAAGTGTAGCGCAAAGCATCAGTACCGTACTTACCAATCAACAGCAGCGGGTCGATACCGTTATTTTTACTCTTAGACATTTTCTGACCGTTTTCATCCAACACCAAACCGTGAATGTAAACAGTATCAAAAGGCATCTTTTCAGTAAAATGTCCTGCCATCATCGTCATTCTAGCAACCCAGAAAAAGATGATATCAAAACCTGTTACCAAAGTAGTTGTCGGATAGTAAAACTCCAAATCCTTAGTTTCGTCAGGCCATCCCAGAGTTGAGAAAGGCCACAACCCAGACGAAAACCAAGTATCCAATACATCTGGATCTCTTGCTAACTGCACGTCCTTACCAAATTTAGCCGTTGCTTTTTCCCTAGCTTCAGCTTCAGTTTTGGCCACCACAAACGGTGTCGTGTCAGTAATTTGTCCTTGGGTTTCGCTAACAGCATACCAAGCCGGAATTTGGTGTCCCCACCACAATTGTCGGGAGATACACCAATCCTTCAGCTTCACCAACCAATCCCGATAAACCTTGGTCCATCTGTCAGGAACAAAGACTGGTGAGTTACTTCGATCTAATGCTTCTAAAGCACGCTGAGAAAGAGGATCTATCTTCACAAACCATTGCGTAGATATCAAAGGTTCGACCGGAACCTTGCCGCGTTCGCTGTAGGGAACAGTATGCTTATAATCTTCTATTTTAACCAAAACCCCGTCAGTTTCTAACCGCTGCACCACATTTTTCCGGGCAAAAAATCGGTCTTGTCCCTGGAACTCTCCGGCATTTTCATTTAAAGTGCCGTCCTTATTCATGATGTTAATAAACGGCAAATTGTGACGCTTACCCATCTCGAAGTCATTAGGGTCGTGGGCGGGAGTCACCTTGACGCAACCAGTTCCGAAAGTCGGATCGACAAACTCATCAGCAATGATGGGAATTTCGCGATTTGCGATCGGCAAAGTGACAGTTTTACCGATAAGATGTTGGTAGCGATCGTCCTGTGGATTCACCGCCACCCCAGTATCCCCCAACATCGTTTCCGGCCGAGTCGTCGCCACCTCCAAATAACCAGAACCGTCCGTCAAAGGATAGCGGAAATGCCACAAATGGCCCTCAACTTCCTGTTGGTCTACCTCCAAATCCGACACAGCAGACTGACTAGCCGGACACCAATTCACCAGGTAATTGCCGCGATAAATCAGCCCCTCATCGTACAGGCGGACAAACGCTTCTAAAACCGCAGCGGATAAGCCTTCATCCATCGTAAAGCGTTCGCGCGACCAATCGACAGACACGCCCAAACTGCGTAATTGATTAGTAATAGTATTGCCCGATTCAGCTTTCCACTCCCAGGCCCGTTCCAAGAATTTTTCTCGGCCTAAATCGTGGCGAGTTTTGCCTTCTGCTTTGAGTTGCTTTTCGAGAATAGTTTGAACGGCGATGCTAGCATGATCCGTTCCCGGCAACCACAGGGTATTGCGTCCAGTCATGCGGTGATAGCGGACGAGGACATCAATCAGCGTCTCTTCAAAAGCGTGTCCCATGTGGAGACTGCCGGTCACGTTGGGCGGCGGGATGACGACGCAGTAAGGTTCGCCGCCGGCTTCGGGGTCAGCTTTGAAGGTTTGGTTGTCTTCCCAGTATTTTTGCCATTTGGCTTCGGTGGCTTTGGGGTCGTATTGGGGTGGTAGGTTTGCGGTCATGGTGGCTTGAGAGTTTGATCTTATTTAAGATTGTGCCATAGAAGGGAGGAGAAGAGTTTTGAACCGCATCCGCGTCAGAGGCAGAGGGAAGAGCGATATTCCAGGCGGGGCGGGTTTACGTTAAAATCAAGGTAAAATTAAAAGGTTTGATGGGATTATGAATGTAGCAGCACTTCGACATCAAATCGATCGATGGCTCGATCGACTTTCTCCAGAACATCTGGCATTAGTTGCGAGTTTTATAGAGTTTCTAAGCCAAAAGCAACGTCAGGGGGTAATCATTTCGCCAAATAATCTGCCAGAGGTTTTCTCAGCAGAAATCCAAGAGATGCCTCCTGCTAATTCTTTTAGTATTCCAGAACCCTCAGAAATTGACGGAGAGAACCAATCTAAAGCAGCGCTTATACAAGATTTTCGGCAAGCTTGGCACGAAGCCATGACTGGGCAAACCATTTCGGTTGCTCAAATGTGGGAAGGAATTGAAAATGACTGACTTGCCCTTAATTCAAGTTATAGTTTCACCAACCTTCAATCGCAATTTACGCACTCTTGCAAAAAAATACCGCAGCATTCGCAATGATATTCAACCCATTATCGAACAACTCACACGGGGAGAACTGCCAGGAGATCGAATTGCTGGAGTGGGTTATGCAGTCTTCAAGTTGAGAGTCCGAAATAGCGACACTCAAAAAGGTAAAAGTGGTGGATACCGTTTAATTTACTACGTCCAAACAGCAACGGGAATCATTTTGCTGACCCTTTACACCAAATCCGAACAAGTCGATATTGCAGCAGAGGATATTCAGAACATTATTACAGAATACGAGCAGCAGCAGAGCGAAGATCGAGAGGATATCTAAGAGTTGGGGAATCTTGCGCCGTCGAATATGAGGTTTCGACATCTTCAGTGGTTAAATCCTTTTAATATCTTATTTGACATAAATTCCTAATCCAAAACCTGCCTTCTCTGGGAGAAAGCCACGATTCTGCAGAGAAACCGATTTTCTTTTTGCCTTAGTCCTACTGGTAAAACAAATTGCAATAATTAAGAATCGCAATGAATAACAGTTATCAAACTCCAGGAATTGCGTTTTTTGTTCTCAAACTTAAACAAAAGTTTCTAGTTTGTAGGCCTGGTTTAACATAGTTTAGCAACACGGGCGACTGCTATATGTCGATTATTTCACTTCCTTATAATCCACCCCATAACTCGTATCTCTCCCCGACAAATACGTCGTTTTCCCCGTTAAAGTCTCCAGAGTTTTTTTCGTTTCAGCCGAAGTAATCGAATTCAGCGGCACGCCGAACTTGCTAGCCAAACCAGCGGCGACGCCCACACCTTGTCCTTGATAAATATTCACCGTCGCAATTCGCCCGACGGATACAGCCATACCGACATAACCGGACGATCGCCCGACAATGGCTAAATTATTCACTTTGCTAGCCAAAGCGCTTTCTATCCCGAAATTATACACTGGCAGCGGCGGAATTCTCGTAGATAAATGCTTGACTCCGCCCCGCATATCGAAATCGTAGGAAAAACTGCCGATCGACTTTCCGGGTACTGTTCCCCCTTTGATAATCTCTTTCCCCGTCAGCGGATCTACCACCTCGCGAACGTTCAAACTTTGCCTGATATAAATCTCGTCTGGAATAAATACTCTCACATCTTTACCAGACTTCTTTTGTAGCCAGTGTTGGAGATGTGACATTTCTCTAATCATTTCAGGAGTCGGTTTTCTGCCGTTAGCTTCCATCTTCATGATTTGGTCAACTGGGTATTTAAACAGAAACCCGTTCCAGGACAGCACATTTTTGTTATAAACGCAGACATTGCCTTTATCAAAAAAGAATCCTTTATTTTGACTAAAGGGCAGATTTCTGTCTATGTGATACGCTGCTCCTATTGCTACACTTCTGATGTCGTAGCCGTCTGTATATGGCTGATAAATCGTACTCCAAAAATTCTTCAGCCAGAATTTTGTACTGGCTGGATCTTTATATTTTGTAATGCTTTCTTTAATCTTTTTTACCAAAGGCCGATTGTATAGAATGTCATCTTCTATTCTGCGGAATTCGGACATCGTTATACCTGTAATTGTCGGAACTACAGAGACTGCTAAAGTTTCATTTTTGGATTTTATATTTTGAGATTCATATCCTGTATAATAAGATAATCCGGCTTTTCTGGCTAATTCAGCGTCTTGAGTTACGTCAATAAAAGAGTTGGCTTTAATTCTTAAGCTACTGCCTTTTACTTGGGCATATTCGATTTTTTTATCTACGACGTGGGGAGTAAGAGTTGAGTTGGAAATAACTCTGACTTTTGCTGCTGAAAGCATTTGTCTGAGAGCTTGATCTGCCCTTTTTGGGTCTAAGCAAGATTCGCGCGCATTCGCTTTATCTAAGAATTCTTTAAAACATTGGGCGTAGGGTTGGCGTTGCCAATTGGGGATTTTATCTAAATCGATGTAAGCTAAACCGCCGCGGGTAAGTAAGCCGCCCAAAGGAGCTCTTCCGTAGGTCGATCGCACGATCGCAACTTTGCCCTTTGGGCCTAAAGTTTTCTTAGCCCATATCGCCGCACATATCCCCGGTACTTCATCACCATATACTACTACATCAAAGGTTTGCTCTGGTGGTTTTTTAGGAAGTACCGGAGGCGGGCTGCTGGATTTTTGCTGCAGAGTTCCATTGTCTAAGGTGGCACTTGCTGGGTTTCTATTTGCGATATAATTTTCTATTTCTCTGAAAGGCGGATAATTAAGTAAAAGTTTTAGGGCGGCAAAGATGATTGCAATTGAAGCTAATTTCTTGAAAGTAGAGAGCATTCAGTTGACTCGTTTATAAATTTGCATTACCTGAAAGCGCAGTTCAGGGTTTACGGAGTTGAATATAGCACGTTTAGATTGTTTCGACACAAGTTTAAATTTTCCGGGAACTGTTGTTAGCGGTTTTGCCTGTGTTACTGGTTTGGCAGGGCATTTGATGTGGGTAAGGATGGTGGGTGCGATCGCATCTCAGATATCTGGTGTCGGGAAGGGCGATCGGCTACAATAATTTAAGAACAACAATTGAGTCACCTTAAACATACAGAAAAAATGGAAAAAGTTTTTGTACATCCTGAATGTCCTTTTTCAGAGAACACATTTAACTTATTGGCACAATTTTCTGAAAACCCAAGCTCAGATTTTCTCAGTGAACACCAAAAAGATTTATTAAAATATGTAGAAGAACCAGTCAAGTATATTTTAAACCAGGTACAAAAGCAGTTGCCGGATTGTATTAAAAAATATATAGATATCAAGCAGGGGAGCTTTAGCTACATTCATAGGAAATCTTTGGAATCAGCAGGAGTCTACAGGGGAGCCTACTGTAGTAGGGTTTCTACCAAATCTGCTCAGTTAATGTTAAAAGTTGAAAACCAAAGATTAACTTTTGGTTTCGAGGCACAAAAAGAGGCGTTTCTGTTCATGTTATATGGGTACGCAAACTCGTCTGAAAATGACGTTAATTCTATCGCAATTCTTAAACGTTCTTCCGTTTACAATAAACAGCCCTTTTATTTAAGATATAGTATTAACGAAGGAGATGATAAGTATTTTCACTATGGTATGTGGCCAAATGTTATCCCCGAAACCAAACCGGGTACATGTATTTACCAACTATTAGACAATATTGTGGAAGAAATTGTTATCGCTTCGCGACAATCTGAAAATGTTAAACTCGTTTTATCTGGTCATATTTTGGCAACCAGATCACTTGAATTAAAAAATATATTAGGATATTCGGATAAACAACTAACTCATAAGATAGCACAAACCTTTAAAAAAGTATTTCCATTATTTTTAATTTCCACTAATATCTTCTACGACGATGACCATGATGTACCTCTTCTTCTTAGCCAATATCTTTCAGTACATGAAAAGGAATTTAATCCAGTGTATCACCTAGAAGAAATTTCAGAAATTACTGGTTTTCAAACAACCCAACTAACCCAATGGATACAGGCCATTAACCGCAAAGGCCAAACCATCATCCAAGGCCCGCCCGGAACCGGAAAAACCTTCATTGCTGAAAAATTAGCCAAACACTTAATCGGCGGCGGTGACGGTTTTTCAGACATTATCCAATTTCACCCCGCCTATACCTACGAAGACTTTATCGAAGGCCTCCGCCCAATAAATAAAAACGGACGATTAACCTACTCAATAGTTCCCGGTAGATTCCGAGAGTTCTGCGAAAAAGCCGAACCCTATGAAGACACTTGCGTTCTCATTATTGATGAAATTAATCGCGCAAATCTTTCTCAAGTCTTTGGCGAGTTAATGTATCTCCTAGATGACCGACAAGACACAAAACGCTCTATTACACTAGCCAGCGGTATACCCTTTAAAATCCCTAAAAATGTCCGCATCATCGGCACGATGAACACCGCAGACCGTTCTATTGCCTTAGTCGATAACGCACTCCGCCGCCGCTTCGCATTCATCCCCCTCTATCCTAACTATGAACTGCTGCAAAACTATCATAATAGAGAGAAAACAGGTTTTGCAGTTGATGACTTAATTAGGATTCTCAAAAAAGTAAATCAAGCAATTAGCAACAAGCACTATGAATTAGGTATATCCTTCTTTTTGACAAAAACTTTAGGTGAAGATATCCAAGATATTTGGCAAATGGAAATTGAGCCATACCTCGAAGAATACTTCTTTGATAACCTGGAAAAAATGGATAAGTTTCTCTGGGATAAAATTAAAGACGAATTGAGCAATTGATAATCTAACGCTACCCTTCTTACCACAAACACGGCGTTACAGCATCTATGACACGAGAATCACCCCAAATCATCGAACTCACTGAATATAAATCCGAAAGCTTTGAACGAGATTTTATCCCCGAATCAGTTGGGGATAAAATATGCGATAATTATGCCAACGAAATAGGGATAGAATTTCCCACCCGTAAAACAAAATATCAATGGAAATTAACATCTAAAGGCAGAGTGGGCAACATTCCCATCACTCCAGAATTTCACATCGCCATCCGCCCCAAGGTTCCCATAAACAACCTCTTCGGAATGCTTGACTATGCCTACAACCTTAAGATAAAATTTCCCCAAGGGTCGATTCAGTGCCAATCTTTACAAGAAACTTACGAGAGATTAGCTAACATTCTTGCCCAAAAAATTATAGAACGCTGTCGCAAAGGATTATATCGCGATTACTTATCCAAAACAGAAAGACTCGCCTACATTCGCGGCCGTGTCGATTTGCGGTCAGCCCTGCAAAAACCTTGGGATGTTAAACTAAAATGCCACTATAACGAACAAACAGGCGACATCGAAGACAATCAAATACTCGCTTGGACACTTTTCATCATTGGCCGCAGCGGTTTCTGCCGTGAATCTGTTTCATCCACTGTGCGAAAAGCCTTTCACGCACTCCAAGGATTTGTTACATTAAAACCTTTTAAATCCGAAGCTTGTATTGATAGAAATTATCACCGTTTGAATCAAGATTATCAACTTTTACACGCCTTATGTCGATTCTTTTTAGATAACACAGGGCCAAGTCACGAAACTGGCGATCGCGAAATGCTCCCTTTTCTCATAGACATGGCTAAATTATACGAACAATTTGTCGCTGAATGGCTCAAAGCAAATACACCAAAAGGCTTTGAGGTCGAATCACAATACCCAGTTAAACATGACAAAGATTATTTCGATGAGATTGACTTAATTATACGCGATATTGAAACAAATGAAATCCTGTACGTCCTCGATACAAAATACAAAGCTCCCAATAGAGTAGGCCGTGATGACCGTAATCAAATAGTTGCTTACGCAAATGCCTTAAATTGCCAAAATGCAATTCTCGTTTACCCGCAAGACCTCACAACGCGACTAGACATAAAACATGGCGCTATCCGAGTTCGCAGTCTAACTTTTTCCCTAGATAGCGACCTGAATGAAGCCGGAAAAACCTTCTTAACCTCTCTACTTCCAAACACCCTCCCCTAACTCTACTCTGCGCCCTCTGCGCCCTCTGCGGTTCATTTCTCCACAAAAAAAGAGGCGCAATTGCGCCTCTCAAATCTTTCATGTCTGCGTTCTAAACACTCATAGCCACTTTCGCTTCTTTCGCAGTCAACTTCTCGTAAGTCGCCCGCATCTTCAATCCCACTAACACTTGGAACAAACCAGTTCCATTGTTAGAACCAGGATATTCGCGGTGCTGGAGCAACAGGTGAGTTAACTCGCCTTCATACTTCGCAGAAGTCTTGCTCAAATGGCTTTCGATGTAAATAACTTCTTCGAGATTCTCGAATTGACCATCTACTTCCAAAATCGAGACTTCGTGACCGTAGAAAGCATCGGGCCCGTAGTACATCTTAATTCCGGGATAGGAACAAGTCAGCTTGCGGCCGCAAGGAACCCAGTTAATTGTTGAACCTTCGTCAAACAAATACGCAGGCTCAAAATTGGCGATGCCTTCGCGCTGGATCATCTGCACACGCAGAACTTTCCGCTCCTTGTCATCTTTGATCAAGTTGGTCGGCAACACTTGAATTACCACATCAGCATATTGCTTTTGCGGGTCGATGTAGGCCGTAAAATCCGGTTTGCGAGCATTGATCGCAAACAGCACGTCTTCGTAACGGTGGCCCCGTTCCGCCATGTCGCGCTGGATTTTCCAAGCAATTTTTACCTCGTCGCTGATGTCGAGGTAGACGCTGAAGTCGAGGAGCGATCGAACTCGCTCGTCGTACAGCGGATGCAGCCCTTCAATCACAATCACGTGATTCGGCTCTACCCTTTCGGGCGGGTCGATCATACCGGTTTCGTGGTTGTAAATCGGCTTGTCGATCGCGTTACCTTCTTTGAGAGCCTTCATTTGCTCGGCCATCAGGTCAAAATTGTTCGCTCTGGGGTCAAGGGCTGTAATCCCTGTTTCCTTGCGCTGCTTGCGATCGAGACTGTGATAGTCGTCAAGGCAGATTACAGTCACGAAATCTTCCCCGAACAAATCTGTCAATCGGCGTAAAAAAGTAGATTTTCCGCATCCGGAATCTCCGGCAACGCCAATTAAAACCACGCGATCCGGCTTACTGGTCATAGTTTCCCTCTAACAAAATCACTGTTTACTAACTAACTCAAGTCTAGATTCCACAAAATTTCAGCCCGCAGGTAGCGGCAAGCAGGCTTTGTGCTGCTGTGCTACCGCGATAGCATCGAGTTCTCACCAGCATACAGCAGTGAGTTGATTGCCTGCCCGGGAAGACCCAAGCAATCTTCAAGGCAAGTAATTAATAGCTTGTAAAAGTATAGTCATTTATGTATGACATGGGAGGCGTGAATCCCTCCCCTTTCTTTTTTACTTCGAGCGGATTGACCCGCCTGGGCTGAACTACGCAGCTCCCTATCCCATCGCACAAGGCATTTGGGATTGCTTGGGGCATAAGATCCTAATATCTATTAACACTAACTTTAGTAGTTGATCTTACCAGAATGCGATCGCCCACTACAAGCTCAACGTCGATAGATTTTAGATTTTAGATTTTAGATTGTAGATTGTAGAATTGACCCGTCAGTCAGCCTGGGAGTCATAAATCCAGGATCTTGTACCTGGCTGCTTTCGGTCAATAGGAGCTATTTGTTGCCCGATGCCACCCTCCATCACCGATCGGCAATCAAAACGACTTATCGGGGCAGATCCCCCGATCGGGTAAAATATTGGCAGTACGCAGACAACAATAGCTATAGGTCAACAGCCGAACGCAAAGCGGGCTCGGTGAGCGCGGCGTTCGGCTAGTAGGGATTTGATACGCGAGCGATCGCAACTTCAACCTTCCCGCCGGCGTGGCGGGGCCCAAAAATTGGCGAGGCCAATTAGTCCCGATGGCCTTAAGAAAAAAGTAAATTGAGTCTAACGTCACATTCTCTTTCTTTATAACTCTGTATCGTGAAGGAAAATCAACCAATGTACAGCCCAAGCATATCTGGTGTGGCGGCCAACTCAGAATCAGGCAGCCGCATCTTTGTTTACGAAGTGGAGGGTATGCGTCAGAGCCAAGCAACTGACCAAATAAGTAACCCGATTCGCCGTAGCGGCAGCGTATTTATCTCCGTGCCCTACGATCGCATGAATCAGGAAATGCGCCGGATTGCTCGGATGGGTGGAAGAATTGTCAGCATCCGCCCCTCAAACAGCGCTCCCGAAACAAATGGCAAAGTCGCACCAGAAGCAGGGCTACAGAGTCAGAAATCTGGAGAAGAAACTAAGCCCATGACTCAAGCCAAGGAAAAAGTTCAGGTTCCTGTCAACCTCTACAAACCGGCCAATCCCTATATTGGTAAGTGCATTTCTACAGAAGAATTAGTCAGAGAAGGCGGCGACGGCACAGTTCGCCACGTCACCTTCGACATTTCTGGAGGCAATTTGCACTATCTCGAAGGTCAAAGTATCGGGATTATTCCTGATGGCACGGATAAAAACGGCAAACCTCACAAAATTCGGCTTTACTCGATCGCCTCCACCCGTCACGGCGACAACCTCGACGACAAAACAGTCTCGCTGTGCGTGCGCCGCCTAGAGTACAAAAGCCCAGAGACTGGCGAACAAGTGTTCGGCGTTTGTTCGACTTTTCTCACCGGTTTGCAACCGGGGGATGATGTCAAAATCACCGGCCCCGTAGGCAAGGAAATGTTGTTGCCCGACGACGAAGAAGCCACCATTATTATGATGGGTACCGGTACAGGTATTGCTCCTTTCCGGGCTTATTTGTGGCGGATGTTTAAAGAAAACAATCCCGATTACAAATTCAGAGGTTTAGCTTGGTTGTTCTTTGGAGTTGCTTACACTCCCAACATTCTTTACAAGGAAGAGTTGGAGCAATTGCAGCGCGAGTTCCCCGATAATTTCCGCTTGACTTATGCCATCAGCCGCGAGCAAAAGAATGTTGACGGCGGCAAGATGTACATTCAAAACCGGATTCAAGAGAACGCAGACCAATTGTGGGAATTAGTTCAAAAGCCGAATACTCACACTTATATCTGCGGTTTGAAGGGTATGGAAGGCGGAATTGATGAGGGAATGTCGGCCGCGGCTGGCAAGCACGGTGTTGACTGGGCTGGCTATCAGAAACAGTTGAAGAAAGAGCACCGTTGGCACGTTGAAACTTATTAATGTGTTACCTGATTTAATCTGATTTGTAGGGTGGGCTGAGCTCGCCCTACAATTGTTTTAAACAGTTGTTTTAAACAGTAGTGTAAAATATGAAGTAAGCTCACCGAGAAAGGGAGATCGCTGACATGACCCTAATTTCTACCCAACAACTGACCTTTAAAGAGTATCTGGACTACCAGGGAGAATCAGGTGTTTGTTATGAATTATATCGGGGCAATCTGATTGAAAGGCCAACACCTACAGCAATACATATCAAAATTTGTGAATTTTTAGTTTATCAGTTCCGGCGCTTCTTTGCAGCACACAACCTCCCGCTAGTTGCAATTGTCACTACCGCAGTCCGAACTGAGGAAAACTCTTCTCGCGTTCCTGATGTTGTGATTTGCACTCAGAGTCTGTGGGAACAAGTCTGTACCCAACCTGGTTCCGCAGTCTTGGACTTTGAAGAAAAACCGCTGTTAGTTATCGAAGTTACCAGTCAAAATTGGCGGGACGACTACATTCGCAAACGGGCAGAATATGACTTAATTGATATCCCTGAATATTGGATTGTAGACCCCAATTTACTAAAAATACGAGTGTGTAGCCGTCCAGAAAATGAAGGCAGTTATTCTCACCAGGAATTTTTGCCGGGACAGCAAGTTCAGTCTGTACAGTTCGCTGAATTTATTTTATCGGTTAATCAAGTGCTATCTCCGCCGCTAGTAGAAGATTTAATTCGAGAAGAAGAAGCACAGCGACAGCAGCTAGAACAGCAAAATCAGGAACTAGAACAGCAAAATCAGCAGCTAGAACAGCAAGTTAATGCAGAACGCCAGCGGGCCGAAAGATTGGCCCAGCGACTCCGAGAAATGGGGGTAGACATGGATTCAGAACTGTGAATTGTCATCTCAAATTAGATCCCCGACTTATTAAAGAAGTCGGGGATCTGGATATTGAGCTTACTTAAATGACAAATTGCTTGATTAGCATACAATGATTGTAGGTTAATTGAGTTTCTACGGGTCAAAGTCGTGGCTTTCAAAATTGGTTTGTTAGGTTTGGGTACAGTTGGCGCGGGAACAGCAGAGATTTTGCTCTCCCCAGATGGCCGCCATCCGCTGTTGCAGGAATTGGAAATTTATCGGGTGGGAGTGCGCGATATTTCTCGAACTCGGTCTTTACAATTGCCAGAAAATGTGCTGACAACTGACCTAGAAGCGATCGCAACTGACCCGGAAATTGATATTGTAGTAGAATTGATTGGCGGATTGGAACCGGCGCGATCGCTCATTTTACAGGCTATTGCCAGCGGCAAGCACGTCGTCACTGCCAACAAAGCAGTTATCGCCCGCTACGGGAATGAAATCTTCGAGGCCGCCAACAAAAAAGGCGTTTACGTAATGCTAGAAGCTGCTGTCGGCGGCGGCATTCCAGTCATTCAAAGCCTCAAACAATCTTTAGGTGCAAACCGCATTAAAAGTGTCACCGGCATCGTCAACGGCACAACTAATTACATCCTGACGCGGATGCAAACAGAAGGCGCAGACTTTGCCGAAGTGCTCGCCGACGCTCAGCAATTAGGTTATGCTGAAGCTGACCCCACAGCAGATGTAGATGGATTAGATGCTGCCGATAAAATTGCTATTTTAGCCTCGCTAGCTTTTGGCGGACGCATCAAATTAGCAGATGTTCATTGCGAAGGTATCAGAAAAGTTAGTGCGGCTGATATTGACTACGCCGACAAGCTGGGATTTGTGATTAAATTGTTGGCTATTGCTCGAGAAACCTCCCGCTACAATGGCAAGCAAGCGGAGGGAGAAAGCGAACTGCTGTCAATTCGAGTGCATCCGAGTTTTGTGCCGAAAACTCATCCGCTGGCGAGTGTTAACGGGGTTTACAATGCAATTTTAGTCGAAGGAGAGCCGATCGGGCAATTGATGCTGTACGGGCGCGGCGCCGGTGCGGGCCCCACAGCTAGCGCAGTAGTATCAGACATCATGAATGTCGCGGCTATCCTGAAAACCGAAACTGTTCCGATTCCCCATCCTTTGCTGAGTTGCAGTCACCAACACTACTGCAAAATTGCTCCGATGCAGGAACTTGTTACTCGCTTTTACGCCCGTTTTCTGACGGGCGATACTCCGGGGGTAATTGGCCAACTCGGCACTTGTTTCGGCAACCACAAAGTTAGTTTGGAATCAGTTGTGCAGACGGGAATTCACGGCGATTTAGCAGAAATTGTCGTCGTGACTCACGATGTTAGGGAAGGGAATTTTCAACAAGCACTCGATGAAATTCGCGCGATGGAAGCAGTCGATAGTATTGCTAGCACGTTGCGAGTTTTGTAAAAGTGATTTGCTAGGGGCGGGTTTTACATAGAATATTTGCTAAGAATTGATAATCTATAAAACCCGCCCGAACCGAACCAGATATCATCATGTACCGGGTGCTTGTAGGGGGGGGTTTTACAAACAATAATTCCCTGAAACAAACAATCTCAAAAACCCACCCGAACCCAACCATAAATCATCATGTACATTTTCCGATGTGATGCAAATTTCGGGTTGACGTAGGTTATCGGTGGTGGGGGGCGGGTTTATCTAGATTGTCCGTAATCGTTAGATTTGGTTGGTGAACCCGCCCCTACCAAATCTGGGTAAAGGTATTTTGCAAAAATACCGGGTTTTCCCCCCACAATCAGTTAGAAATGAGATTTGGGATGAAAATAACAAAATCAGATTTTGTCGATCGCCAAACGGGAAGGCATTTGCTAGATTCCCTGTATGAAAAGTTTGCTAAACCCCAACTGCACGATACTTTTAAACCCAATAATCCTTCAATTTACATTCGGCACGGGGAAGGGCAAGTTATTGATGGAAATTATATCATAGAAAAAGTGTTTGAAGACTCTCGGACGGGTTTTTATGCTGAAAGTCGCGTTCCCATTTCTGGCAATAACCCACCTGTTTTAGTGATTCGCGGCTACGGTTCTTGGTATCCTTTCGATCGCGTTTTGGAAGATACGCCAGATGTATTTATAGCCAAACTAGAACGCCAGTTAAAATCGGCGCAAACTGTGGGTGCTATTGATTGGATAAAGCAGCAATTTCACAGCGGAAATCCGCCGGATGTCATCGGAGAAAGTTTGGGCGGCAAAGTTGCTCAGCAAATAGCAGCAAAATACCCGGATTATATTAGATCCACTGTAATTTTTAATTCTTTGGGCGTTTCGGAAAAGTTAGCTAAAACTTCCACGGCTAACAATGTTTTTCACTACTTTACTTTAGGCGAAAGGTATGCTTTCTGGGCAAATGAAGGTGATTACATACCGGGAACGATTTTTGTGATTTCCCAAAAGGGTAACAACTGTTGTTATAAAATCGAAGAGGCGATCGTCCGAATGGCGCGTTTTGAAGGCAAGTTTCTCAAAAGGCGCGCGATTGTGGCAATATTGGCTCAGTTGCTGTTGCTAAACAGACACAATGCGATCGTCCTCAACAAACGGCGGCCAGTAGTCGTTGAGATCGATCGCACTCAATTGCAAGTTTTCCGAAAAAAGCGCTTTGTTTAAACTCAGACAGAATGGCTTCAGGCCGCAGATGGCTGGTTTTCCCGCGCTGCGACTGCAGGAAGCAGACAAAGTGCTGCGATCGCTATTAGCAAAATTGTAACATCTCGATCGCCAAACAAGCATCTAAATCTAGCTGCGTGCATCTGCGGTTAATAATTCTCTGTTAAAAATTCTACACAAATTCTCCCTTAGCAACCATCACCACCTTACCGCCCACCAAAACTGCTATTTCCCCTTCATTTTGGGCGGCTTGTAACAACAGCAAAGAAGGTCGATCGATTTCATAACCCTGCTCAACTCTGACATCAATCTTTGCTGACCCATAATAAGCGTATTCTACCAAATATCCAGCCAAACAGCCGTTAGCGCTGCCAGTCGCCGGATCTTCAGGAATCCCTAATGAATGGGCAAAAACTCGCACGCTTAAATCATTAATGTCGCTGTAAGTTTCTGGGCAAAATATCAAAATTTCTTTCGCTGACATTGTATCAACTAGCTCAAAATATTTATCTAAGTTGACCTGAGCTTTTTTGAGCGAAGCGAGAGTTTTTAATGGGACAATTATAAACGGCACTCCGGTCGAAACTTCTTGAATTGGGAAGTTGGAATCAATTTCATCTGGTTCTAAATTCAGGACATTTGCCAGACTTTCGGCTGATAAAACTTGACCAAAACTAGGCGGGTTTTGTCGCATCCACAAAATCTCTGCCGATTCATTTTGATAATTAAAAGTAACGGGAATTTGACCGACGGCTAGATTGAGAATTACTCGATCGACCTTTTCGCGAATAATCTCTTGCTGCAACACAAACGCAGTCCCCAAAGTCGGATGACCGGCAAAGGGCAATTCCTTCTTGGGCGTGAATATCCGCACGTCATAGCCGCCATCTCGCGGATCGGGCGATCGAATAAACGTAGTTTCTGAATAATTGATTTCCCTCGCTATCAGCAGCATTTGGGCCTCAGATAGTTCGGCAACTTCAGCACCGCAAAATACAGCTAGCTGGTTGCCAGCATATTTTGACTCCGCAAACACGTCAACTATATAAAAATTCATAATTATGCCTTTAGTAAAAGTCAATAACTGATATTTTACATCGATCGCAAGACAGCCGTTAAAATAACAATAAAAACATAGGAGTAATCGCCGTGAGCGTCACGACTGTAAAATGGACGGTTGCAGACTACCACCGCATCATTGCAGCCGGCATTCTGGAAGGGCGAAACGTTGAATTAATAGGTGGAGAAATAATTGAAATGGCTCCCGAAGGAGAATCTCATGCTTACTCTAGCGATGAGGCTGGAGAGTACCTAATTTATTTGCTGGGTGATCGGGCTAAAATCCGCCAAGGTAAACCGATTATCTTGCCACCAAGCAACTCCGAGCCACAACCCGATATCGCTGTAATTCAACGTTTGGGACAAGATTACCGAGAACATCATCCCTATCCAGAAAACATCTTTTGGCTGATAGAATACTCGGATCATACTCTGAGCAAAGACTTGGGAATCAAGAGCAAGATTTATGCGGAAGCCGACATTTCTGAGTATTGGGTTGTCAATTTGCGAACTAGGGAATTAATAGTATTTCGAGAGCCTACCAATGAAGGATATCAATCGAGACAAACTCTGACTCAGGGTAATATTAATCCGCTGGCATTTCCTGATGTTGCAGTTTTGGTCGCTCGAATATTAGGGGCTTAGGTAAATTGGACAATAATGCAATAATTACTGCTGTTTTCTTGTTACCAGGCTCTGCCTGGTAACACAGATCCAGAGGCTCCGCCTCACTATTTCAAACAGCGAATTGCCTCTAACATTCCCCTGGCTTTATTCAGCGTTTCTTCGTACTCCATATCCGGGTTAGAATCTGCCACCAAACCAGCACCTGCTTGCACAGAAACCGAATGTTTGTCACCACCTAAAGAACGAACAACCATAGTCCGAATCGCGATCGCACTATTCAATTGTCCCTCAAAATCATAATACCCGTAAACCCCAGAATACGGCCCCCGGCGACAACCTTCCAACTCGTGCACAATCTCCATCGCCCGAATCTTCGGAGCACCGCTAACCGTACCCGCAGGAAAACCAGCTTTCAACAAATCCCAAGCTGTCTTATCCTCAGCCAATTCTCCCACCACATTGCTCACAATGTGCATGACGTGAGAATAACGCTCAATTTCCATTAATTCGTCAACTTTTACAGTACCGTTTCGGCAAACTCTTCCTAAATCGTTCCTGCCCAAATCAACTAACATGACGTGTTCCGCAATTTCCTTGGGATCTTGCAGCAATTCAGAAGCCAAAGCATCATCTTCTTGAGGAGTTTTACCCCGGCGGCGAGTGCCGGCAATCGGTCGCAAAGTTGCAATCTTTTTGCCATCAGCAGTGTTTTCCGCCTTCACCATAATTTCGGGACTCGAACCGATAATCTGCCAATCTCCGAAATGAAAATAAGCCATGTAAGGAGAAGGATTTATGAGACGCAAAGAGCGGTAAAGTGCAAAAGAATCGCCACTGTATTCAGCCTCTAGTCGCTGCGAAATAACTACTTGAAAAATATCTCCGGCTTTGATATAATCCTTCGCTTTTAAGACATTGGCACAATACTTTTCACGGGTAATATTGCTAGTGTAAGCCAATTCTGTATTTCCGGTTGTGGAACGGGAATCTTGCCCGTTATTGGGAGGAGTCCATTCTATAAGAGTAGATTGCCGGGAAAGCGGCGATTGCAGCTTCTGAACTAACTTGCCAACGCGATCGCACGCTTGCTGATAAGCATCGGCCAAATCAACGCCAACCTCCCGCAAATCCGCATAGGCGACGACCCAAATTTTCCGCTTCACCTGGTCGAAAATCAGCAAATTATCAACCTGCATCCACAACCCATCCGGCAAATCATTCTCGCTGGCTGGATGCACGGGAACTCGCGGTTCTATCCACTTAATTAACTCGTAACCCCAAAAACCAAATAACCCGCCAATTCCCGGCGGTAACTGCGGCAATTTGACCGGTTGATAAGACTCCAAACATTCAGTTAAAGCCGCAAACGGATCGCCTGTAAATACTTTTTCGGAACCGTCGCGGTAAACTTGAGTTGTGCGAGATCCCTTAGCCTCCAAAATCCACAACGGATCGCACCCTAAGAAACTATAACGCCCAAGTTTTTCCCCACCTTCCACTGACTCCAGCAGAAAACTGTAAGGTTGACCCGCACAAACCCGATACCACGCAGACACCGGCGTATCCAAATCAGCAACCCATTCTTGATACACGGGTACAAAATTGCCTTGTTTCGCCAGTTCCGAAAATTGTGAGAAATCGGGGAATATCATATATATCAGAAGGAAGAAGGAAGTTCGGCAACGGATTATGTAACGGATGTAACGGATGTAAAGGATAGAAGGAAGAAGAAAGAAAGAAGAAGGAAAATGCAATCCTGGCAATAATTTCAGCGATTAAAAGCGTCCTAACCGTCTTGTCAATAAACAAAAGACGGAAAGCAACAGCCATGAGGCTGCTGGTACTCGCCAACCGCCATCACCGCCATCGGCTTGAGGGCGCGCAGCCCCTCTTGCAAACACCAGCGAAACAAACTTGCGTAACGCATCGGCAAGTGGAAAGAAACCTGTGCTTCGGAACTGTACGCGGCCGCCCCCAAGAGCAAAGCCTGCATATCCGCCTCAGTTTCTGCGACGCTGTGGCTCAAAGCCGACACCGCACAAGTATAAGCCACAATCCGACCTTGTTTGCAAGCAACGAAGGGAGAAAAGAAATTCACGGCGTCTTCAATCTCCGAAATTCGATCGCACCTGTATAATTTCTTGCACAAAGCGGCACATTCACCAACATCCTCACTAGCCATCGGGCGCACCTCAAACCCATGGGGCGGCTGGCTGCGAAACTTCCCTTCCATTAACACGAAAGCTTCCTTCACCTCAAAACCCAAAGAAGCGTACAGCGACAGCGCAGCCAGATTAAAAGATTCCTGAACCAAACGGATGCCCACAGCGTCCTGTCCCCGTTCCAGCAAAGCTTTCATGATTTCCCGTCCCGCGCCGCGGCCTTGAAAAGTTCGATCGACACTGACGGGCCCGATACCGCGAATCGGGTTGCGTTCGTCCATAAACCCGCAGCCGACAACCGCACCCTCACTCTCGGCTACTATGCCAAAAAACAACGGACTTTCGATCCGAAGACCAATAATTTCAGTTGAAAACTCCAGCGTCGGAAAATCTGTAGGGAATTGATGGCGATCGGAAATACATTTAAAAGCTTCATAATTAATGCGGGCGCAAACATCGATATCCTGATGAGTTGCTCGCCTGATTACCAGATTCATGGTTAATGTAATTATTAATTTTTATTAAATTTTAATCGCATTTGAAGTTTGCAGTGGCGATTGGGCGATAAAGAAAAAGCTTCTGCCGTCCAAGCGCTACTACAAACTATAAAATGCAAGCTGAGCTTTTCAGGACATACTACCCGAAAATAGCTCAGCAATTCGCTCAAAACCTAAACTTCGTAGGTTTTTTTACCAGTGAACTTGACCTTAATCGGATTGGGATTGCTGCCAATATTGCGGTCAATCTTACCGTTGTAGGGACGACCTTCGTTCACCTTCTCAGGGAACACGCCATCTTTGGGATGCAGGTACTCAGTAGAACCGTCGGGAAACACGCGGTAAATTTTGTAGTTCGAGATTTTGAATTTAGCCCGCAGTTGCTGGCCGCCCAAAGCGATGCACTGCTCCTTCCGGGGCAGATACAGCAGGTTGTCACCTTGACGCATGATTGCAGCGCCGCCTGTAGGCATTTCAAACACCTGTTCCTTGGGGCTAGTCCAAGTGATCGCGTACTTCTCTTCAACTAGCGCCTTGGTCAGCAAGCCGCCGGTGCTGCCGCCGAAAAGAGGGGGTTGTCCAGTGAGTTCTTCTGCCATAAACATATCCAAAGGATTTTTACGGCATCGTATCATCATGAGGCGACACCGCTGTCGAAATTGTAAGGAAAGTTAACAGTTTTTTGCCGATCGATCTCTTCTGATAATTGATAATTAGTAATTAATAATTGATAATTGGTAATTTCCACCCAAATTATAAAACAAAATTAGGCAGCACGAATTCCGAAAAAACAATCCCAAAAAAATAGCAATTATTCTGGTGCTTGTGGGGCACCCGAATAATCGCATATTCTCCCAATTTATCCCCACAGACGATCGAACAATTTACCGCCTCAACCCTAAGTCAAGAACCAATTAGGGTCATAGCCGCGCGGGATTTGGCTCAAAGCAGTCCAAGTTTCTTGATTGACAATCCCGTCGGCCTCAATCCCAAAGCTTTTTTGAAATGCGCGAACAGCTTTATCCGTCAAAGTAGCAAAGTCGCCGTCAACTTTACCGCCATAATGCTGGGAAGTTTTGAGAACTTCCTGAACAGTAGCGACTGCTTCCCCATAACTGCCGAATTTTAGTATCGGCATATTAACTGGAGCTCCAGTATAAAGCGCCTGCCAAGTCAGCGGCCCGACAATGCCGTCCGGCGACAAGAAAACCCGAAACTGAAACAGTTTCACAGAAAACTCAACTGCTTTGTTAAAAATTCCTTTAGCAGGATGCCGATAAAGTTGCAACTTGGTTAGCAGTTGTTCGAGTTCCAATACCGCTTTACCTTGAGAACCTAATTGTAGCTGCGGCTTTTTGGCCATAGGTTGAGTAGATTTCATCTGGATTGTAGGTGACATAATCGATTTTTCTAACCTCTAGGTTTGAGTATTCTTCTGGAAAAAAACTTTTTCCGGGCGAAACATTTGCATTCAAAAAATTTCACGAATCAACACTGGCGTCGGCAGTGCCTCAACAGATTCGAGCTACTTTTACCATCTCGCGACTTGTGAACAGGAGAGTTATACCATTTTAGATTTTAGATTTTATATTTTAGATTTGGCATGACTGATTACTATGGGGGTTTGCAGCTTACCTACAGTTTGATTCTTATTGTAAACTGGTATTAATTTTGGGCAGCATCCCTAGGTATTCCGTCGCCAAACCGGGTTTAAGACGGCAAGCGCATCCTGAATCTGTTTTGATACTTTCGATATTAAAGGTGAACACCGCGTGGTCACATCTCCTTTAAGGCTGATCTCACAGGGTGAGGATTGAGGCCGATCTCCTTGACCTTTGCATCAGAATTATTCATCTCTCTCTTCTCTTTCTCTGCGAGCTCTGCGTTCTCTGTGGTTAAATCCTTCCGATGCCATCGGCATTAATATTAGTCGTTAAGTCCGACAGGGGTTGAAACAAGAGCCTCATAGCTCAAGTCGTCTCAAGACGACTGTAGATTAGTATTTGATATCAAGTCCGGCGTAAATAGCCCCTCATATCAAATTTGTTAGCAGCAGATTTGATATCATGCCAGCGCAGCCGGATTTGATATCACTCGATCGCTACTTGCGCGCTCAGACGCCCACCAACCCGGTTTTTTACAGTATATTCCATGTAAATTTAGTACGGAGAAACCGGGTTTCGAGCAACAGAATCAGTAATCATGCGAGAACTGTAAAGAAACCCGGTTTCTGGGGTATACCTCATAAACCTTGAATACGCTGTATCAATTTAGTCTAAACAATCGGAATAGTAAAGTGAAATTCACTTCCTCGGTCTTTTCCTGCGGAATCTACCCAAATTTTACCGCCCCAGCCGGCAACAATCTGTTTGCAAATTGCCAATCCCAAACCGGTACCGCCGGCGCTGCGGCGCAAAGCTCCTTCTTCTTGATAAAATCGATCGAACACTACTTTTAAACTGTTCGCCTCGATTCCCCTCCCCGTATCGGCTACGAGCACTTCCACCATCCGAGAACCGTTGCATTTCGCTCTTATGGTGACGCTTCCTTGAGGTGTGGTGAATTTGCAAGCGTTGTCTAGCAGTTTGGAGAGCACCTCCACCAACCACTCTCCGTCAGCTTGCACTAAAGGCAATTCTGCGGACACTTCGGCGATAATTTCCGGTAACTGTCGATCGAGTCCGCCCCCCGATCGCACGCTGCTAAGGGCTAAATCCACGCATTCTTGCAGCGTCAGCGATTCTACATTCCATTGGACTCGCCCGCTTTCTAAGTGAGAAAGAGTTAAGAAATCCTGCACGAGTTTCCGCATTCTATCGGCATCACCAAGGGCAGTTTCTAACATGATTTGCCGCAATTCTGGGGGCATATCTGGTTCGGAGTTCAAACTTTCCAAACACACTTGAATCGTAGAAAGTGGGGTGCGGAGTTCGTGTCCGGTGATGGCAATTAGATTGCTGCGAGTGCGGTCTAATGCTTCTAATTGTTGGTTGAGTTCTTCTAAATGAGCGTAGGTTTCTGCTTGAATTAAGGCTGCTCCAAGTTGGGTGGCGATCGCCTCTACTAAAGCAATTTCGTCTTCTTCCCAAGCCAAAGTCGAGCGGCACTGGTGCATTTCCACCATGCCCAAAACCCGCCCCTGATAAAGCACTGGCACCATTAACCAAGAGACAATTTGCCAATTTTTTACAATTTTTTCCAGGAATTTTGTATTGACAATCAGTGGGTGTTGTGCTGTGTCTTGGATGTAAACTCGCTCTTGCCGCGCCACCGCGTCGCTCCATATTTGATTTTCCTGCAACAGCCAAGTCTGATCCAGCATGGAACTAGCGCCCGGCCCCAAAAACTCGCGATCGATTTTGACCGCCACATCTGTTGCCTTGCACCGATAAATCAAACATCGGCTTGCCGAGAGGGCAGTGCCGAGTTCTTGGACTGCGACTTCGACGATTTCTTGCGGGTTGAGAGACTGCCGCATTGCCGTGGTAATTAAGTTTACCAGGCGTTCTTTGCGTTCCTGAGCGGCGATCGCGCTGTATGCTTTGAGCAGTTTGTGCTGGCCTGCTTGCAAGTAGGTTACTAAGCGTTCGGTAAAAGCATCGCTCAATTTTGGATTGGGAATTTTTGAGTTTTTTCTCGTACTTATTTCGGGTTTGGCGGCTTTGGAAGTGGCGGATTTCCTCGTTTTTTTCGGTGTTTTGAGTTTGTAAGTCGTTCGCGCTCGATCGATCTTTTCTGCCAATTCCGGGCGATATTTGACAATTCTATCGAGCAACAATGCGGCCGCTTTGGAGCTTACCTCGCGATCGAACGTCCAAATTCCTTCAAATCTGCGAGCTTGATCCATCAACAGTGGCCCGCGATCGTCCTGGTTGTCGATCGGCACAATTTTTTCTTGACAAATCAGGCAAGTTGAGTAGTGTTGCCCCAGTACCACTAAATGCCACTCTTTACTCAATCCGTCCTCCGGTTCAAACGCCACAGTTTCGTGACACTCCGAGGAATTTTTAAAGTCAGTTTCCGGTGCAGCCAGCACGTATACCTGAGAGGAGCGTGAGGCAATTCGCCGGTAGCGGTGAGCTTCCTGGCGGTAGAAGCGCTCTCGCTGAAAGCTGGCAATGACTAGCGGTTCGTCGTCGGAACCCGCCAAAACTAAGTCTTCCATCGCGTGAGACAAGGCTGTCATGGAAGATTTGAAATAAATTTGTGCCCGCAGTTGGGGCAAAGCTTGCAGAAGTTCTGCCAGTAGCGAAATAGGGACGATCATCTAGCCTTAAACGTGCATTTTTGCCGATGACAAAACAGGATCGATAGGAGGTTTAGAGCGCTCCTTCTTCAGTATCTGATAGATTTACAGCACTTGGTAAGTAAAGTACAAAAAAATTGGTTTCGCTCTCCTGGGGTACCCCGGTGTTCGCCCAAATTCGCTCCGCCGTGCCCGCCCCGATTCCTAGTTTCCCTGTACTTGAGTGTCAAACTATCCTCGCTCTCTTGGATATCAGTGCCATAATTATCGCTTTTTGGCGATCGATCTTGTTAATCGGTAATTAAACTTTAAAAAAGCGCAAATAATTAGCCATTAGTTAAAAACTAACGACCAATTATTTTGACGACTGATCCCAAGAAACCCGGTTTTTACCCACCATCTATGAATAAACCGGGCTTCGGACACCTAGCGTGTAAGTCCTATATTTTTTTGAGGCATCGCGCCTAAGTATAAATGCTGCGGCTGTGGTTGTATCAGGCTAGTTCGCCCCCTTCGTCGCTGCCGCCCGGAGATGATTTGTAGAGAGCATCTAATTGTTCGCGGGCGTCTTGGACAGTCAGCGAACGCATCACTAAAAGCGGCTCATTGACTATGTTTCCGTATTCATCTAAAAGTTCTGGATGCGGTACCGGTTGAGAGCGAGGATAGGATGGGTAGGGATTATTTGCCCTGAACTGTTGAGGGCGCTGGGACTCCATACCAACGGTGACTAGACTGCGGATTAAGTTACCGACCGCCAGAAAGGCAAGAACGGTAAAAGCTAAAATATAAAGCAGGTGCAACATTATCTTCTCCTCCGGGCTAAACAGCCACACAGCAATTTACAAAAGTGTTTCAGCAAGTAATAACTTATTAACTGGAAATCTGTTTGAGGTTGTCAAGTGGGCCGCCACATTTCCCAAGGTTGGGGATTTGACTGCAAATTTAACTTGAACTCGCTTCCTTATTTTCCAGGGGGAGCTGACTGCCATGAGCGAAAGCGTGCCGATACTTGCCAGCATTCGGCGAGCAGTCTGTGCCACGGCATCAGTGCTGCTGTTTCAATCCCAACTTGACCTCCGGTTGCTTGAAATAGAGCTTTAGCTGCGCCTACTTCTTGCTGAGCCTGTTTGACTCGCGCCAGCAAGTCAGATTGATCTTCGTCGCCCAGAAAGGGAATTTCCTCAGTTTCTAAGAGCTTTGCCGATCGATCGAACCAGTAATTGAAATCCTCTAACAGCGGTTCCAGTAACGCTTTGAGCAATTCTGGCTCGGGCAAGTTGGAATTAAGCATGGATCAAAATTGGGTTATTTATCTATTATAGTCTTAGACGGTCTTTACAAATTGTAACATATTTCTAACAAAAATTTAATAATTTAACAACAATTAGCAGGTGGGTGTGAATAAATTAAACTATGCCAGCAGCGATTTTTGAGTCGAAATCCCCAAATTCTGCCAAATTAGGAATGAGAATTAAATAACTTGCATTTTTTGTAGGTTGGGTTGAGGAACGAAACCCAACGCTACGCGGGAATTGTTGGGTTTCGTTCCTCAACCCAACCTACGGAAGTTATTTAATTCGCGATCCTTAGTTCGCGAGCTCACGGTTGCTGAGAAAACAGGTTTTTTCATAGCAAGACGGGTGACAGCCCACCAAAATAGTAAAAAATCCGGTTTCTGAGAGTCGCAGTGCGGGACGCACTAAACGTTGCCACCATCAGGGCTGTTGCTGTAATTTCCCGGAGTGTCCCCCAGTCGGAAGTCGGCGCTTGCTGTCCCAATCTGAGTAAGATAGAAGCAACTGCAACTAAATTAATTGCTAATTCAGCCGATGTCTAGCTCAGAATCCATGTCCGCTCCAGAAGAGTCCGTTAAGATTGAGTTGCCCCGCACGAGTGAGTCGGAGGCACTAAAAAAAATTCGCCACACCACCTCCCACGTTATGGCGATGGCGGTGCAGAAGTTATTTCCCAAGGCGCAAGTGACCATTGGCCCTTGGATTGAAAACGGTTTCTATTATGACTTTGACACTCCCGAACCTTTTACGGAACAGGATTTAAAAGCCATTAAAAAAGAGATGATCAAAATCATCAACCGTAAATTGCCTGTAATTCGGGAAGAAGTCAGCCGCGAGGAAGCGGAACGCAGAATTAAGGAGATTAATGAACCTTACAAATTAGAAATTTTAGAAGGGTTGATCGAACCGATTACTCTTTACCATTTGGGCGAGGAATGGTGGGATTTGTGCGCCGGGCCTCACTTGGATAATACCAGTGAGTTGAATCCAAAGGCGATCGAGCTAGAAAGCCTAGCAGGCGCTTACTGGCGCGGCGACGAAACCAAAGCTCAGTTACAGCGCATTTACGGCACTGCTTGGGAAACTCCCGAACAATTAGCAGCATACAAACACCGCAAAGAAGAAGCCCTCAGACGCGATCACCGCAAACTTGGCAAAGAATTAGGCTTATTTATCTTTGCCGATGCAGTTGGGCCAGGTTTACCTTTGTGGACGCCGAAAGGCACTGTTTTGAGAAGTATTTTAGAAGATTACTTGAAACAAGAACAAATCAAGCGCGGCTATTTGCAAGTGGTGACTCCGCACATCGCTAGAGTCGATTTGTTCAAAATTTCTGGACACTGGCAGAAATACAAAGAAGATATGTTTCCGCTGATGGCGGAGGATGAGGAAGCGGCAGCAAACGAACAGGGTTTTGTGATGAAACCCATGAATTGCCCTTTTCACATTCAAATTTACAAAAGTGAATTACGTTCCTATCGAGAATTGCCGATGCGCTTAGCGGAATTCGGCACAGTTTACCGCTACGAACAATCGGGAGAATTGGGCGGTTTAACGCGGGTGCGCGGCTTTACGGTGGATGATTCCCACTTATTTGTCACGCCGGAACAGTTGGATGCTGAATTCTTGAATGTGGTGGATTTGATTCTGTCAGTCTTCAAGAGTCTGCAACTGAAAAACTTTAAGGCGCGTTTGAGTTTCCGCGATCCGAACAATTTAGAGAAATACATCGGTTCCGATGAAGCTTGGGAAAAGGCTCAAGGTGCAATCCGCCGCGCGGTGGAAACTTTGGGAATGAATTATTTTGAGGGAATTGGGGAAGCGGCTTTTTACGGGCCGAAACTCGATTTCATTTTCCAAGATGTCTTGGATAGAGAATGGCAATTAGGAACTGTTCAGGTAGATTACAATTTGCCCGAACGTTTTGATTTGGAATACGTTGCTGAAGACGGCATTCGCAAGCGTCCGGTGATGATTCACCGCGCTCCTTTCGGTTCTTTGGAACGTTTGATCGGGATTTTGATCGAGCAGTATGCGGGGGATTTTCCGCTGTGGTTGGCGCCAATTCAGGTGCGATTGTTGCCTGTCAGCGCGGAGTTTTTGCCGTTTGCGAAGGAAGTGGCGGCGAAGATGAAGGCGTTAAATATTCGCGCTGAAGCTGATGAGGATAGCGAGCGTTTGGGCAAGTTGATTCGCAATGCTGAGAAGGATAAAATTCCGGTGATGGGTGTTGTGGGTGCGAAGGAAGTTGAGGCGAATAGTTTGAATATTCGGACGCGGGCTTCTGGGGAGTTGGGGGCGATTTCGGTTGATGAAGTGATTGGAAGGTTGCAGGCTGCTATTAGCAGTTACGGCGATTTTTAGGGAATTTTAATCGCAGATGCACGCGGATTAACGCAGATGATAGTTTGATATTGTCTGCGTTTTTCTAATCGATCGGCTAAAATCATATAATTAGGTAAATTAACAGGAGTTAAATTAATGGCTAATCCGTTTCCAGGGATGAATCCTTATTTAGAAAGTCCTGAATTGTGGCGTTCGGTTCATAATAGGTTAATAGTGGCGATCGCAGATTTGCTGACTCCGCAACTGCTACCTAAATATTTAGTAGATATCGAACAAAGAATTTATCAAATCAGCGGCGAAGATGCTTTACTAATTGGAATTCCCGATGTTACGATACAGCGCTCACCAACTCCAGCAACCGAGACTACTTCTAATGTCGCCCTTGCTGCTCCGCCAGCCCAATCTTTGAAGGTGAGAATACCTTTACCGATGGAAGTAAAAGAAAGTTATTTGCAGATCGTCGAAACCGAAAATAAAAAGGTAGTGACGGTGATTGAAGTGCTTTCACCAACAAACAAGCGCCCCGGAAAAGGGCGAGAAATGTATGAAGAAAAACGAGAAAAGGTGTTTGGTATTCGCACTCATCTGGTTGAGATTGACTTGCTGCGAAGTTACCAACCCATGTTAGTTTTTGGTAACGATATTGAGGCAAGTTATCGAATTTTAGTGAGTCGCGGAAATCAAAGGCCTTTGGCGGATTTGTACCTTTTCAATTTACCCGATATGATTCCTCAGTTTCCCTTGCCTTTGCGCGCGGGTGATGCGGAACCAATTGTAGATTTACAAGCGTTATTAAATGGGGTTTACGATCGCGCCGCCTATGACTTTAGAATAGATTACACCGTCGCACCCGTACCTGCGCTTTCAGAATCAGATGCTGTTTGGGCGGATGCTTTGTTGTCCGAAACCAGCCTCCGACAATCTGAAACCTAAAAAATCCTACACAAAACGTTACATATTTGTTAACATCGGGACGAGCCTGTCCTCAACAGTCCCTCTCTTAACCTTCTAAACTAACCGTTATGAGTCAACATCCCTCAGCAATTCCCGCCTCCGAAGAGTCCGCCGAAACCCCGACAGCGCCGACAAGCACTTCACCTCCACCGAGTTATGTCAAGCTGGCGATGCGGAACATGGTTCGCAAGCGGGCGACTTCTTTGTTTCATTTTGCCTTGACAGCCGCCGGACTTTTAGGCGTACTCGTGGGTTTGGCTTTTCTCGATCGCTATTTCAATTCTTAATCGAGGATTCCAACAATCAGCCTCTAATTTCTGCTGATGTTTTTGATATTTCTTAATCTGGAGTTAAGCTGATTGTTCTGCCTGACTGTTGCAATCTCTAACAGATTACTGTATCTTGCCAGCAACAGCAAAATCCCCTGCCGTTCGATCGCGCCATTGGAATTTGTAAAAAATTGAATATATCCCTTGACAGGAGAGCAAAAAAATGTTAATAGAGGTGAACGTCGAGGACTGTTACGGGCTCGCCCAGCAGTCAGCCGACGCTTCCAACCTCCCTGAGAGTGCAGCCAGCGGGGAGATTGCAGCCGAAACCTGGGAAAATTGGTTTAGCGTTTGGCTGGAAAACCAGGGGGCGGATGTGCCAGTGGCCCCAGGCTACGAAGTCAGTCTGCGTTTAACCGCCGATAGGGAGATGCAAGCCCTCAACCTCCAGTACCGCCAGCTCGATCGACCGACGGATGTACTAGCTTTCGCAGCTTTAGAGGTAGACTGTCCTCAGCTAGAGGAAATGCAGTCATCTGAACCCCTATACTTGGGTGATATCGTCATCTCGATCGATACAGCTAACCGACAAGCCCAGCAGCAAGGACATCCCCTGAAGACCGAACTAGCTTGGCTGGCAGCCCACGGTTTTCTGCATCTTTTGGGCTGGGATCACCCGGATGAAGAAAGTCTGACTCAAATGCTCGATCGACAAGAAATATTGCTGCGGGCGATCGGTCTTGCGATCCAAACAGCATAACTGAAGTTGATGGTTACTTAACAAAGTATGTCAAGCCCAATATAAATTTCTGAAATTAAACCAAAACTTTAGTAAAAACTTAGAAAAGTTACCTAGACTTGATGAAGTTAATTTCAAAAGTTTAGCTTTCATTCATCTCTGTAAATTAAAGTTGGTTCTTTATGACACTAGATAGACCCTCAATTTCATCACAAATCGCACAGTTTCTGCCCATGCCTCAAGACTCTTCTAGCCAGACAGTCCAGGAGCCTAAAAAAGCCTTGAAATACAACCGAGAGCTGTCCTGGAAAATCGCATCTAGCTTAGCTACGAGTTTTAGATACGCTTGGGGGGGTCTGAGTTATGCTTTTGAAACTCAGCGCAATTTTCGGATTCACACTGTTATTGGCACTTTGGCGATCGGACTCGGCCTATTTTTGCAACTGAAACCTGTAGAAATATCTGTGATCGGCGTCACCATTGGCATAGTTTTAGCCATGGAACTGTTGAATACGGCGATCGAATCGGTGGTAGACTTGACAGTCGGGCAATCTTACCACGAACTAGCCAAAATTGCCAAAGACTGCGGTGCCGGAGCAGTTCTGGTATCGGCAATGGCTGCGATCATCGTCGGTACTGCACTTCTGCTGCCTCCTTTGTGGGCAGTCGTTCAAATTGCGATCGGCAGTTAGTAAATTATTGGCCTCAGCAAATTTTAGGTTTTAGATGACCAATGGGAGGTTTTTAGTTTTATTCGTCTATATTGCAGCTATTTTTATCTTGGGCATCTATCTAAAATCTTAAAACCCTTGCTTTCAGGGAGCGAGTTAACCTAAAATCTAAAATCTAAAACCTAAAATCCAACTTAACCCGTGATTATAGTAATCGATAACTACGACAGTTTTACATACAATTTGGTACAGTATCTAGGAGAACTCGGTGCCCAGTTGCCCGTAGCCAGCGAAGTGCAAGTCTACCGCAACGACCAAATTTCCTTAGCAGAAATTAGGCAATTGCAGCCGGCAGCAGTGGTGATTTCTCCCGGCCCGGGACGGCCGGAAGATGCGGGAATTTCTCTGGAATTAATCAAAGAATTGGGGCCGACTCTACCAATTTTAGGCGTGTGCCTCGGACATCAAAGTATCGGTCAAGTATTTGGCGGCAAAATTGTTTCTGCACCCGTGTTGATGCACGGCAAAACTTCTCAGGTAGAACACGCAGGAGTCGGAGTTTTTCAGGGCGTGGAATCGCCGATGATTGCCACTCGCTATCACAGTTTAGTAATTGAAAAGCAGAGTTGTCCAGAAGTTTTGGAAATTACCGCTTGGGTTGAAGACGGAACTATTATGGGCGTGCGGCACCGGGAATATCCGCATATTGAAGGTGTACAGTTTCACCCGGAAAGTATTTTGACGACTTCGGGAAAGCAATTATTGCGAAATTTCTTGGAACGGCTTTAGGATCGCGAATTAAATAACTTACAATTTTAATTGTTATTGTGGGATGGGCGGGACGCCCATCCCACTTTCAAGAGTGGAAGTTATTTAATTCTCATTCCTTAGTTAAATTTCTCTGAATTTGTAGGGTTCGCTTTTATAGAACCTTACGGTGAGAGTAGGGTACACATTTTCGCACCTGAACCGCCTCAAAAAGGATACAAGCCCCTCACTCCTGTCGTGGTGAACCCCAAATTTTAGACTCATGTTCGAGATTCCAGATTCAATGCTGCAAGTAAATCTAAAATCTAAAATCTAAAATCTAAAATCGACTGGCGGTGTTTTGTGGTATAACAACAGACGACCAACACCCGACAACCGCAATCACAAGATGAAACGGCGACAATTAATACGTTACGCACAGACGGGTTTGCTAGCAGCTTTCTTCACTGGTTTACCATCTGGATGGGAAAGCTATCAAGCTCAAACTGCTGATTCTTTGTCGATTCAGTGGTTGGGCCACACTTGCTTCTTGTTCGCCGGAGGCGGTGCGAGGGTGCTGGTGAATCCTTTTCGCCCCCTGGGCTGTACCGCAGGCTATCGTTCTCCTAAAGTGCCAACAGATTTGATTCTGATTAGCAGCCGGTTGCTCGATGAAGGGGCGATCGAGGGATTTGCGGGCAATCCCGGCCTTTTGTACGAACCGGGGGCTTACAGGTCTAACGGACTGCGGATTCAAGGGATTCGGACCCAAAAAGACCGTGAGGGAGGAAGGCGATTTGGGGTCAATGTGGCTTGGCTGTGGCAGCAAGCGGGCGTTAAGATTTTACACTTGGGCGGAGTTGCTGGCCCGATCGGCATTGAAGAACAAATCTTGATCGGGCGGCCCGATGTAGTGCTGATTCCCGTGGGCGGCGGCCCGAAAGCTTACACTCCGGCGGAAGCGAAGCAAACTTTGCAACTTCTCAAACCAAAGATGGTGATTCCGACACATTTCAAAACCCAAGCCGCCGATGCTGCTGCGTGCGATTTGGTGCCGCTAGATGAATTCTTGGCGCTGATGGATGGTACGCCGGTGCGCCGATTGAATAATGACACGATTTCGCTCAAATCTGCTGACTTACCCCAAACTGGTTCGGTGATTGAGGTTTTGAGTTACAGATTTAGCGGTTGATGCCAGATTTTTTAGGTTGCGTTATATTAAGGAAGTTTTGTTCGATCGGGGATGCAAGAGAATTTTCTCTCTACCTTAGCCTCTGGCAACCTTGCCTTTTGTCGAGATTTGGCTAACATAACAATTCATGTTCACGGTTTTATCTCATAAGGAAATGCAAGCGAAATGAAAAATCAAAATTTACCTAGTTGGATGAAACAACTCACAGGTTTCGCAGGAATAATCGGCGCTAGCGCGTTAATCGGTTTCCCGGCTTGGGCTCACATCACCTCCAACACCAATGTTGCTAATGCAACTCAAACTCAACAAGTTGCAGGAAATGGGAAAACCACTGCTTCACCGGCACCAATGGCTCAGGCTAAGGATATTGTCGCTATTGCATCTGGCGACGCTCAATTCAAGACGCTGACAAAGGCTTTGGGCTCTGCAGGTTTGGTGACAACTTTACAAGGAAAAGGCCCTTTCACTGTTTTTGCACCGACAGACGCGGCATTTGCTGCTTTGCCAGAAGGAACTGTGGAGAATTTGCTCAAACCGGAAAACAAAGCCCTACTTACTAAGATTTTAACTTACCACGTTGTTCCTGGTTCAGTTTTATCTACTAGCCTAAAATCCGGCGATGTAAAAAGTGTCGAAGGAAGTTCGCTGAAGGTGGCAGTTAGCACAGGCAAAGTTACTGTCAGCGGCGCTAATGTTGTGAAAGCTGATATCAAAGCTAGCAACGGCGTTATTCACGTAATTGACAAGGTGCTGATGCCGCCTGATGCGAAGTAAGACTAGCCGTTTTTGTATCAATTGATGTTAGATTCGGTTAAATGAAAGCGAAGTAAGGACACAACATTGTTGTGTCCTTATTTGTATGGCAGGCAATTCCGAATTAATATATAGCAATCGTTGCAGGAGTCGTAAATTTTTTACCCCACCCCAACCCTCCCCTTATCAAGGGGAGGGAGTAAGAAATTTACAAATGATTTAGGATTGCTATAGATAAAGCTTTAGCTAGCTGCGGGTATCTACAAAAATGGCTGCCAACCCTTACCCCGGTAGCCAAAATCGAAGATTTCGGGATGGAGAATTTCTGCTAAAATTTCTAACGAATCAACCAATCTCGGCCCCGGCCGATTAAAGTAAGAATTGCCGTCAGTTAGGTAAACTTTCCCCGTTTTTACTGCTTGCAAATCAGGCCATTCTGCGTATTTAGTTATCTGCCTTGCTTCGCTGCGAGTGCGACTTAAATCAAAGCCGCAAGGCATGAAAATAATTACATCGGGATTAGCTTCTACTAAAGATTCCCATTTTAACCAAGGGGAATGTTTCCCGACAATTCCAAACAGCGAATTGCCTCCCGCCATTGCGACTAATTCGGGCATCCAGTTACCCGCAGCCATCAAAGGTTCAATCCACTCGATGCAAGCTACTTTGGGTTTAACGGTTAATGTTTTGGTTTTTAAGATAATAGCATCGATGCGGGATTGCAAAAGGTCGATCGCACTTTTGCCATTTACGCCCAAAGCATCAGCAACTCGCTGAATATCCGTCCAGATTTCCGCTAGCAGATTCGGCTGCAAAGAAATAATTTCCGGCTTGCTATTTACCAGAGTGCTTACCGCTTGTTCAACATCCGCTAGAGAACAAGCACAGACTTCACATTGAGCTTGAGTAATAATGTGAGTCGGCTGCAATTTTTCCAAAGTATCTATTTCTACTTTATACACGCTGAGGGCATTTTGCAACAATTCTGTCACGCGGTTGTGAATTTCGCTGCTAGTTCCTTCGGGATTGAATTTAGGCTGAGTGCAAACAGGTAAATTTTGGATTTCTGGGGGATAGTCGCATTCGTGGGAACGGCCGACAATTGCATCGGTTAATCCTAAAAGTGCTACAATTTCGGTGGCACTGGGAATTAGAGAGATTATTCTTGGTTGGTTCATTGGTTTTCTGTTTTTTACCGATTCGGAAGCACAGGCGAAGCACAGGCGGGGCGCCCGTGCCACAGTAAAAGGGATTGTTAAATTTTTAGTTTTTTTAAGTATTGCAAATCTTGCCATGCTTGAAGGAGATTACCTTGCATCAGTTCCGCTACACCGTTTAAGACTCTAATTTCCGGTAGGTTGGAGTTGAGAGCGAGAGCAGGTTTTAAGGCTGTTTGAGCGGCTTGGGGATGCCAGCCGTACAGGTGTACGAAAGCTAGATAGGCGTAAGCGTAAGGGTTTTGAGAGTCGAGTTGAGTGACTTTTTCTAAGGCGGCGATCGCACTTTGGACATTCTGCTGCAATACTCGCGAAAATGCCAAAGCATAAGCCAATTCTAGATTATTGGGTTCCTGTTTCAACCGATATTCTAACGCTTGTTCCGCTTGCACGGTATAATCTTGAATTGGATCGTATTGATTGATGCGCCCAATCTGCTCGAACACGGGTTCTAAACCAGGCAATCCTTTGGGTAAATTAACCGCCATCGCCCGCAATTGAGTCACCAAATCTAACTCAGGCTTATCTGTATTATCCTCATTATTCTCGTTCCCAGGCTCTGCCTGAGAACGCATATCCAGAGGCTCTGCCTCGATTTTAACACTAACTGCCGGCACATTAATCGGATAAGTTTCGCCGGTTTTCCGATTTAGATAAGTAGCTTGCAGATTGTAAGTGCCCGGTGCAATATTAGCAGGAGGAAGCATCGCCGTGCGATCGACAACTCGAAACCCCACAGCAAATTTATCCGCTTCCAGCATCCCCGGATGCAAAGTCGCTTGACCGATCGCGCGATCGTGTAAAATCCTGAAAGTCTGTCCCGGTGGAATATCGCCAGACTGCTGATTTTCCCACGTTACCAACACTAAACCAGACTGCAACTGCTGCCAAGGCCCAGACCAAGTATATGTTACCGATAGCGCGACTCCCGGAACTGCTTTTCCCCCGACAGTAACTCGATCTAATTGTACTTGAGATCGCCCTTCATTCAACGGCTGTATTTCGACAGGCTGCACTCGCTTGCGATAAAGATTTAAATTAGTATAATCTGGCAAAATCCAAGTTTTATCTAACTCAAATTTATCACCTTTTTCAATTGCATTTACGGCGGCATTTTGAGCTTGTTTAATCCGTTCGCGAATCGAACCTTGCGGGCCAGTTTTGGTGACAAACCAAGAGAGCGATCGCACATCTTGCGGCACGTCTTTTAAATTCGTTCCCACCTGCCGCCCGTAAACCTGAAAATTAGCCAAAGCACCGTAAAAATTCAAATTATGCTGGTTAATTTCTGGCGTCGAAGGCAACACGCCTAAAGTAGATTGCAAATAAGGTTCCCGATCAATAATTTCTGCAATTACCTCTCGGTGCGGCCACTCTTTCCCCAAGTAAGGATAGCTAGAATTGCCGGGACTGATAATTTGGACTAAGCTATGTCCAAAAGCACCTCCCAGCGGCCACATATGGAACAGCATCGCCAGAATTGCCAAGCTAATTGTACCCCAGCGAATTTGTCGTCCCCACCGAGAAGGCCACAGCGTTAAACAATAGGCTAAGAAAATAGATAAAACTGGTAAATAAGGTATACCATATCGGTCATCTTTGTTGATATTTAGAGAATTAATTAAATAAGCTCCTACCCAGAAAACAGCCAGCCAGCGACAGGAGTTGAGATAAAAGATAGACGAACTATCTTGCCGACGACGCCAATAAAGTATCAATCCTACTAAGGGAATAAGTAACAGAGGCCAAGAAATCTGTTCGGGTAAGCGTTGACCGTAGTAAATCCAAGCGTCGATCGTATTGAGGGCCGGATCTCCTTCGGCGATCGCCGAATCCACCGTTGCCCGTTTTCCCCCGGTCAAAATTAACAGCCAATTGGTTTTCGCCCAGGGCCCAAACACCGCCGCAGACAGCAACAAACTACCTGCTAATTGAGCTAATCTTCCCCAAGCTTTTTGGCGCACAGCACCAACAGCCAGCCACACAATCGGCGTAAACAGAAATAATACTGTAGTGTGTTTAACTAATATTGATAAACCGAGAGAAATTCCAAAGGCGATCGCCCAAAAGAAAGATGACGGGGAGAGGGGGAGATTGGGGGAGGGGGAGAATTTATACTTTTTCTTTGTTGGTTCTTCCAACTGAGTTCTATCCGTTACATCCGTTACATCCGTTATAAAATCCGTTGCCGAACTTCCTTCTTCCTTCTTTCCTTCAGAAGCCTTCCACATTGTCAGACAATAGAAAGCCAAAGTAATCGCCGCAGTGAGGGGATAGTCGAGTAAAAATTGCAAGCGCAGCCCATAAAGTCCGGGTAACAAAACGCAAATTGCAGCGGCCCACAAACCGACTTGCCGGTTAAATAATTGGACGCCCAGATTGTAGACTGAGGCGAGGAGAATTGCACTAAATAAGAGATGAACGAGGGTTGCCCGATCGCCCCCAGTACCGAAAACCTGAAGAAACGGAACGGTTAAGATGTATGCCAAGGGCGGAATTTTGGTCGAAAGCAGCCAGAAGTTTGTCCACCACTCCCCGGAAAGCCACTGAGGATGCTGCAACGCCTGCAAGTATTTCAGGGTGCTAGTCAGGTAGTCTGCTTGATCCCACGCCGGGACAGATCGATCGAAGGCAAACCAGAGGCGATCGCTAATTGCCCCCAGCAGCCAAATTATGCCTAAGACAAGCAGACTCTTGCCCTCGCTGTCCCGATGTTGCTGTGCCATTGCGGTTCTTGGATTTTAGGTTGCAGCTTTTAGCTTACAGGCGGGCGGTTCCGGGCGATCGAAAATTAATTTGAAAAAGTGCTTGCTAAATTCTGTATGTGTCTGCTAAGATAGTAAAGCGCGAAAAAACAAGCCGGGATAGCTCAGTTGGTAGAGCAGTGGACTGAAAATCCACGTGTCACGAGTTCAAGTCTCGTTCCTGGCATCGCAAAGCCCTCACAAAGTTGAGGGCTTTTTTTTATAAACTTGAACCCACAAAATAATCACCAATGGCATTCAAGTCTCGGCTTGCAGTTCGAGAGACAAAGCATCGGCTCATCCCTGAACCTCTCGCGCCTTGCGAAACTTTTCCTGCAATTGCTCGATGGCAGTCTCTAAGGGGATTCCCTCACCCCGCGATAGTTCCGCCTCCGCTTCCTCCACGCCTGAGCGCACCTCCTCCACCCACTCCCAATAATGCTGGCGTGTTTGAGTCAAAGTCTGGAGGGCTTTTGTAATCACCTCTTCCGGCGAGCTAAACTGCCCCAATGCTAATTGCGCTTCGATCAATTTCACCTGCTCAGGACTCAAAGTAATATTCATAAAAATCTCCGGGAGTCTCGCTGACACAAATCCCTTTTCTAAGAATAGCGCTACTTTCTGGGCAGTGCGATCGTCTTAAGCGCCGATCGACGTGCGGTGACGTGTACTGTCTTATTTTTGAGTGAGGTACGACGCTAATTCTGGAATTTCACCGCCGCGCTGCCACTCGGCTTCCCCGCGCCGCACTTTGGTTCTGGCTGTGATTTCCTCAATCTCCCATAATTGCAATCTGGTATAGGGCCCTTTGGCTTCACCGCTGCGAAACACGTACCATTGAGGAACTTCAGGAGTTGGCTGGGTCGATCGTCTTAGGATCGCGAATTAAATAATTTACACTCTTGAAAGTGGGTTGGGCGGGACGCCCGCCCTTTCTGGACGGGCGGGACGCCCATCCCACAAGAACCATCACGCATGGTAAGTTATTTAATTCTCATTCCTTACTGACAAGCGAATTTCAAAGGTGGCATCCGCCACGTGATTTATCCGTGGAATCAATCCAAAATCTAAAATCGAAAATCCTCAAGAAAGAGCATTTATCTCGCGCAAGTCAATCTAAAATCTAAAATCTAAAATCTAAAATCTAAAATCGATTGGCTTCATCCGATTCATTCCAGTTGTCGCTTTGAGCTGATTTAGTTCTTGTTCTACCGGATTAGGAGAGGCTGAATTAGAATTGGGCGATCGCTTTTTCTTAGCCTGCGGCTTACCTCTAGCAATTTCTACTTCGCGCGGCCACCCCCAGAAATGCCACAGCGCCACCCAAACTAGCGCCACGGCAGATCCTAAAATCTCTTCTTGTGTTGAGGATACACCATTGTATTTGGAGAAATTGTTAAAAAAAGCAATTCAAGAGTTAGAAACAATTCTTCAGCAGAGGAATCAGAGGAATGAATTACCGCTATAGTTTATTAATTCAATCGTCACAAGAGGATGGACTGTATTTGGTAAGACTGCCAGAGTTTGCAACAATTGCAATGCAGCCCTGTACTTATGGGAAAACTTATGAAGAAGCGATCGCCAATGCTAAAGAAGCGAGCTCCAGCTACCTTGAGTATTGCCAAGAAGAAGATTTAGTGCCTCCGAGTCCGGCAATCGTGGCAGCTTAAATAAAAGTCGATCGCCCTTTTTGACTCAGAACAAAAGAGATATCGACTTTTCCATATCAAAAAGAGCGATCGCACTTGTTGACGAATTCCAAAAGGGCGATCGCCCTTGGTTGAGAAAAAGCAAGAAAGGGCGATCGCACTTTTTGACTTATTCCAAAAGGGCGATCGCACTTTTTGACTTATTCTAAAAGGGCGATCGGCTTAGTTGTCAAGTAGGCACGGTTTGGGATAAACTAATATAAATGCTAACTTGAATTGTGAGGAAATTCTATGACAGCAGTGATTGCGGAACATATTGAAATTACTCCGGGTGTTTGTGGCGGTAAACCGCGCATTGCCGGACATCGGATTAGGGTTCAAGATGTTGTAATTTGGCACGAAAAGATGGGAATGTCTCCTGATGAAATTGTGTCGCGGTATCCTACAATTACTTTAGCAGATGTATACGCAGCCTTGACTTATTACCACGACCATCTTGAGGAAATTCGACAACAAATTCGAGATAGCGATGCTTTTGTGCGGGAATTGCAAGCAAAAACTCCTTCCAAGGTACAGCAGAAATTGAGAGGGCAGAATCTTGGAAAAGATCCGATTTCATTGTGATGAACAAGTCGAACGGGCGATCGCAGAAGCTTTAAGAAGGCGCGGTATTGATGTCACGACTACACCGGAAGCACGACTTTTAGGTGCTGCGGATGAAGAACAGTTAGCTTTTGCGATTGCTCAAGAACGAGCAATCTTTACCCAAGATGATGATTTTTTAGCAATTCATCAACGCGGTTTAGAGCATTGCGGTATTGTTTACTGTCACCAAAACAGCCGTTCACTGGGTGAAATTGTGCGCGGTTTGATTCTGATTTGGGAGGTACTTGAACCGTCGGATATGCAGAACCATATAGAGTTTATTTGAAAAGGTCGATCGCCCTTTTTGACTTATTCCAAAGGGGCGATCGCACTTGTTGACAAATTCCAAAAGGGCGATCGCCTTTGGTTGAGAAAAAGCAAGAAAGGGCGATCGCACTTTTTGACTTATTCCAAAAGGGATCTCGACCCTAGTTGTCAAGTAGACATGATTTGAGATAAACTAATCCTGAAACTATTCCCTAAAAATATCGCCCCATCACAGACAATTTCAATGCACATCCAGTCCCCCCCTTCTTAAGGGGGGCTAGGGGGGATCAATCCGAGACTAAACAACCCAACCCACAATTTCAATGCACATCCAGTCCCCCCCTTAAGAAGGGGGGCTAGGGGGGATCAATCCGAGACTAAACAACCCAACCATAAACTTAAACCAACATCCAGTACCCCATTAATAAGGAGCACCAGGGAGATCATGCCTTTATTAAACGACTCCAACTTCCACCTACCATACAACCCAAAACTCATCCCCATCGCCAAACAACTGCGAAAAAATCCAACTCCATCCGAAAAAAAACTGTGGCAGGATTTTCTGAGAAATTTCCCTTTTCGAGTTTTGAGACAGCGCCCGATCGATATTTTTATTGTAGACTTTTATTGTGCGGCTTTACTGTTAGTAATTGAGATTGATGGGGAGAGTCATTTTACGGAACAAGGGAAACTATATGATGCAGAAAGAACTGGGATTTTAGAGGGGTATGGATTGAAGGTTGTCAGGTTTACGAATGTTGAGGTGTTGCAGAGTTTTGATGGGGTTTGTGGGGAGTTGTTGGGTTGGATTGAGGGTGATTGTTGAGGTTAGATCCCCCCTAGCCCCCCTTAAGAAGGGGGGGACATGAGGGGAGGAGAGATCGCCCGCGAGTTGAGAAAGAGCAATAAAAGCCGATCGCGATTTGCTGTTGAGTTTTGGATGGAATGGCGATCGCAACAACACCGCAAGCATAATGTAGTTGCACCCTGGTCTACCAAAACATGATCTAGGGTGATGGAACGTATTTGCTCGGTTGGAATGAATCCTCGTGCAGCAGCAGACTGGTATGCACGATTGGTAACGGTCAGTGTTGTTAAAACTTTACCCATTGATTTGTCGGAAGTTGCGTACATTGCGATCGCGCATCCGAGTCCGCTTGGGGGTTCAGAAACCGGGTTTTTGCACAAGATATCGGTTGAGACGTAAAGGTTATCTAAAAAACCCGGTTTCTTTTGTTTGGGTAAAGGGCGATCGCGTGGAGTGAGAAACCGGGTTTTTGCATAAGATATTGGTTGAGAGGGAAAGGTTATCTGAAAAACCCGGTTTCTTATTTCTTTTGTTTGGGTAAAGAGCGATCGCTCTTGAAGACTATACTCAAAGGCGATCGCATCTTTTCACTGGAAATTATTTCGGATTTGTCCAGTAAATATTCGCACCATAACCATTTGCTGTACCATTCGGAATGTTAATCCAATAGGTGTATTCTCTGACTGTACTATTGGTTGCCAAGCCATCGCCATTAGAGTCCATAATTCTGACTTGTCGTTGACCATTGGATAGTTGACGTGACTCCATTACAATTGCAACGTGACCATATCGGACTCCATTAACAATCCCAATATCAGGGAAAGAAATAATTGCACCACGTTTTGGTAAACCTGAGCTAGTTGCAGCTTCAAAACTATTCGGTAGCATTTGAGAAACTACACGAGCAGTATCTTTACCATGACCAAAAGCACGAGGAATAGTACGTTGGTTAGCAGGTAGAAAAACTTCTTGAACGTATCGAGCAATTAAAGTGACACATTGACCCCGTAAATCATAATTACCATCTAAGCGAGTAATGCCTACTTTACCTTTAGCCGCTCCAAAAAATGCCTCAGCATTTGGGTTTGTTCCACCACCACCGGAACCTGAATTGCCACCATCTGGCAAGTTCAGTTTCCACAGGTGGAAGGGGTTCGATGGCATGGGAGTGGGGTGCATATATATCTGATTGCCACTATCACCGCCTGAATCTAAAGCTTTTCCCGTAGCTTTGTTGATGATCATATAAGCATCACCCACTTGTTGCAGATTCCAGAGATGGAAAGGATTCTGCGTATTAGGATCATGATGGATGTAAGGTAGTGTACTATTACTTCCACCAGCATCTAAAGCTTTCCTCGTTGCTTTGTTGATGATCATGTAGTAATCACCTACCTTCTGAAATCCCCATTGGTGAAACTCATTCCCAGCATTAGGCAATGGATGTGGATAAACTGAATTGTTGCTGCCGCCCGCATCTAATGCTTTACCTGTTGCCTTGTTGGTGACTGTTGAGAACTGCAACCCAGGATTTTGCCAGGTAGAAGGAGGCTGAACAGCAGGTAGAGGATTGCCTAGTGGAATAGCATTCAAATCGGCATCCGATACATTCTGAATTGCACCCACATTTAAACCCATCGCGTTAAAAGTTTCAGGATTAGGAACATGACGGCGCTGACCGTTTTCCATCCAATAAACTTTACCATCACTACCTGTTACTAGCGCTCCATTTTTACGTGAAGGTAAAGGATTACCTAGTGGAATACCATTCAAATCAGTATCAGAAATGTTTTGAATAGCACCCCAATTTAACCCTATTGCGTTAAACGTTTCAGGATCGGGAATCCAACGACGCTGATTCCCTTGAATTAAATAAACTTTTCCCTCACTTCCTTGTACTAGAGAACCATGTCCGCCGTTTCCTGCGTAACCAGGTTCTGTCCAAGATTCATTGGGTAAAAATTGCTTGCCATCTGAACGCCTGACAGTTACTCCCCCATTATTGACAACAATAGCATCAGCTTTACCATCACCTGTTACA
>NZ_JAUBVD010000021.1:0-62484 GCF_036705675.1 Microcoleus sp. AT8-A3 | reverse complement strand
TCAGCAAAGAAAGTTCCTTTTTCCCCAAAGTAGCCGATATTTGTCCAAGATTCATTGGGTAAAAATTGCTTGCCATCTGAACGCCTGACAGTTACGCCTCCATTATTGACAACAATAGCATCAGCTTTACCATCGCCTGTCACATCAGCAAAGAAAGTTCCTTTTTCCCCAAAGTAGCCGATATTTGTCCAAGATTCATTGGGTAAAAATTGCTTGCCATCGGAACGCCTGACAGTTACTCCCCCATTATTGACAACAATAGCATCAGCTTTACCATCGCCTGTTACGTCGGCAAAGAAAGTTCCCTTTTCCCCAAAGTAGCCGATATTTGTCCAAGATTCATTGGGTAAAAATTGCTTGCCATCTGAACGCCTGACAGTCACTCCCCCATCATTGACAACAATAGCATCAGCTTGACCATTCCCATCTACGTCAGCGAAATATGTTCTCTTGCTTCCAAAGAAAGGATTTGTTGTCCAAGTTTGATTGGGAAGAAATACAGAACCGTTTGAAGGTCGATTTGTAGTCCCCCAATTATCAATAATCACGGCATCACTCTTAGCATCTCCAGTTGTATCGGTAAAGTAAACCGAATCGGGTTTAGGAGTAACTGGCTGTGAACCGTTAATTGGTTGGGGGCCGTTGTCTGGTTGTACACTCCATAACCGAGATACGATATTAAGGTTATAGTTGGTCTTAGCATTGGGAGGAGGTGAATTAACCTGGACAAAGTAATTACCAGCTTCTAACCGAGTGCTGATAGATTCTCCAACAGAGCCAATATTCTTTGAACTTGCCAGCACTTCTCCCACATCAATTTTACCGTTGTTATTGAGGTCTTGAATCAATTGGATGTTTGCATTAGCACTCAAACCATCTAGCTTGATGTTGATGTATTGGGGTTTATCCAAATTGAAATTGTAGTAGTCATTTAGATCAGCGCCACCAATTGAGAGTCCTGAAAGGTTGATATTTAGTGGATTGAAAGTCGTGATTCCCGACTCTACTGGAAGTTTCCAGGCTGTGGACATTGATTCGTTTCCATCAGACTCGCCAAACAGTGAAGAAGAAATTGGTGTTGTTGTAACTTTGACATTGGGAACAGGTAAACCTGTACCGTTGCTATACCAACTCTCGACACCATTGGGCTGAACCATTAAATGCCCATTGGTGTAATAGTGAATGTTTACACTATTACTCAGGATCGTATTTATAAACTGACCTGCATTTACAGGTACTTTTCCTTGCCCTGGTAATGGTGCGATAGGTTGTGGTTGCGGCTGTGGTTGCGGCTGCGGTTGTGGTGTAGGAACCGATACTTGTCGTGGAATCAGAATATTTTGACCTGGATAAATCAGGTTAGGATTAGCAATGCCATTTTTCTCGGCGATAAAGTTGTAGTAAGGCGCAGAACCATTACCCATTGTGTTGAGGGCGATCGCACTTAGCGTATCTCCTGGTTTAATAGTGTATGAATCCCACTCGTAGTATTTGCCCATGAATTCAGTAGCAGTAGCGCGTTCAGCAGCTATCACCAATCCTTCACCACTCCAAGTATCAGGCGTAACCCACGGAGTCGGGTTATAAACTTCCCCTGTCGTCACACCAGCCAAAGCCAAAGCCGCCGCCATATTCAACAACCCCGCGCCCGTCTCTCCATCCCAATTGGGTTCCTTCAAATCAGTGGCCGTAGACTTGAGAATATCAATCACTTGGCGATAGCTCAACTGCGGATTCGCCGCCCAAACTTGCGAAACAGCACCCGTTACCTTCGCAGTCGCCACCGAAGTCCCCGCCATCGTACCAACTCCATCGCCAGTAGTGGACAACACTGGATTTTCCACTGTCCCCCCATCGGCCATGATATCCAAACCGGCACCGTAGCTGGAATAGTCGGCGCGATCGTAAGCTTTAGAAAGTGCAATTTCATCATTAACTCGTTCCGCCGCACCGACAGTAATAATGTTGTCAAATTCCTGGGAAGCTTGACCCAAAACTGACATCACACCGCCATCGTTACCAGCCGCAACTACCAGCAATACATTATGCTGACGCGCATATTCGATCGCAGCCCTTTCCTCCGGCGTAAATTCATAGCGAGTAGTAACGCTACCGTCAGGATTGATTTGAGTTAAATCTAAACTCAGGTTGACAACAGCATTCGGTTGATTCGACTCGATCGCAGCATTGACAAATTCAACCAAAGATTCCGCCCACTGTCCAGAACCGATCGCACGCCCCACCCACAAAGGCGCTTGATCGTTCACCCCATCAATGCCCACACCATTGTTTTGAGTTGCGCCAATAATCCCTAAAATGTGCGTACCGTGTTCGTTGCCTTCACCTGTCGCCAGTAAAGGGTTAGCATCATTAGAAACGCGATCGCGCCCTAAAATAATCCGTGAATAGTCAATATCAGGATTATTGCCGCTGAAACCCGTATCAATTACACCAACTAACGGCTGATTTGCTACAGGAAACTCCAATTGTACTGGTTGAACAGTTTCAACTGGTTTAGGTGCGACTTTCACAACCATATCTTCCAGCCGCGAAATCAACGCCGCTGTATTGTCAGAAATAGGAGTCGATTCAGTTTGCTCCCTCAACTTCTCAGTCATGGCTTCTAAACGAGCGATCGAAGTGCGATCTATAATACTCTCCTCAACAATATCCGCACTACCCAAATTACTCAAACGCTGTTTAATGCTATCCAACCGCGCAATCCAATCAGCATTGACATTATTATTGTTTTGTGCTACTTCCTGCTTAACCGGTTCAGTCACCGCCGCAGTCGAATTATTCTCAATTGGTTTTGCAACAGTTGGAGAAATTGGCAATAACTCTTTTGGTGCAGCATCATTAACACCAGCAGTCTCAGTCTGAGTAACTATCTCCTTGTTCCGCAAGTCTACAGCAGTATTCGTACCTACAACTGGCATAGTTTTCGCTGCTGTCGGCGGCACAATCGCTGGAGTTTCTTTCGGCTCAATAGCCACTGTTGGCTGACTTTCCTTCACCGACTCTACAGGATTTGCGGCTACAACAACTTGAGGAGTTTCAGTTTTCTCTACCTCAGTTACTAAAGCCGGCTTTGTTTCTACTTTCGCCTGAGTTTCCGCTGGCAAAACTTCGGGTTTTGTTTCTACCTTTGTCAGAGTTTCCGCTGGCAAAACTGACGGCTGAGTTTCTACTTGTGTCAGAGTTTTCGCTGGCAAAACTTCGGGTTTTGTCTCTACCTTTGTCAGAGTTTCCGCTGGCAAAACTTCGGATTTTGTTTCTACTTTTGTCAGAGTTTCCGCTGGCAAGACTTCGGGTTTTGTTTCTACCTTTGTCAGAGTTTCCGCTGGCAAAACTGACGGCTTTGTCTCTACCTTTGTCAGAGTTTCCGCTGGCAAAACTGACGGCTTTGTTTCTACTTTCTCAGTTGGTATCGTTGCAGCAACTTCCGTCTCAGTAGTAGATTTAGCTGGCAAAGTTGGCATCGCTGGTGCTTCGGTAACTTGGTCTTTTACCTCAGTTGTCGCTGCGGGAATAGGCGTTTTTTCAACTGGTAAATTTTCAGTCGAATCCGCCACAGTATCTTTGCCAGCAGTTGGTGTAGTTGTCGCACCTGTTGTCGGCTTTGTATCTACCTTTTCGGTAGTTTCAACCTGAGTCGAATCACCCGAATTATTCGCAATATCTTTGACTTCTTCCTCAGTCGTCACCGCTGGAGTAGTAGGCTTTCCATCTACCTTTTCGGTAGTTTCAACTTGAGTCGAATCACCCGAATTATTCGCAATATCTTTGACTTCTTCCTCAGTCGTCACCGCTGGAGTAGTAGGCTTTGTATCTACCTGATCCGTTGTTTCAACCTGAGTCGAATCACCAGAATTATTCGCAGTATCTTTGACTTCTTCCTCAGTCGTCACCGATGGAGTAGTAGGCTTTGTATCTACCTGATCCGTTGTTTCAACTTGGGCTGCATCAGTAGTATCTTCGTCGGTAGTAGTGGCAGGCGCTGGAGTTTGTGGAGTCTCTATATCTGAAGTTGATGGATTCAGAATTTCCGTTTCTAAATCATCAAGTAAATCGGATAGTTCAGCATCTACATTTGGTTTTGTTTCCGGGGTAATGTAAGGTTTCGCATAAGCAATAAGTGCCTTGCCCAAATCAGTTTTCCGCCACTCTTTATCGGGGTTAATCACACTATCCACCAAAGCAGTTGTTGCCGTCGCACCCCGCACTTGGAAAATGATATCGTTGTAATCCCTGTCAGTCCCCGAATCTAACCGCATATCCTCCATGACAAAGGTATTGCCTTCCCCCGTGACATCGGCAATTTGACCAAAGTGAAATCCCTCCACAGGATTCGCCATTGCCATTGAAAATAAAGGACGTTGAGCGCCGCCAGCAGTCGGATTATCAAACACAGACTTGACACTACCGTTGGGTACCAACATCACCCCATATTTACCCCCAGCAGTTACGGCAAAACTTTTGACTCCTAGGTAGACTCCTTCGTTGGCATTATTCTCTCCTAAGAAACCGGAAAACCGTGCACCTTCTGTAGCATCATTAATCACTACATGACCTTTCACCGAGTTACTTAAAGAACGCGCAGCTACTTCTTTAATGAATGCTTCCGAACCAGGTTCAAATTTGTCTAAATCGTCTAAGCTGAAAATAGCTAACTCACCTTGGAACCTCCCACCATCAAATGTGTAGTCTATACTGATGCGACCAGTTTCATCGGTAGTAAATACCCCCGATGTAAAGGGAGAAATTAACTTTTTATCCGTAGTCGGTTCGGGTTCTTTTTGGGTTTCAGTTGTTGCTATGGTAGTAGTTGAATTCTCTTTCTCTGTTTCTTCCCCGTTGCTAGTGTCAGTATTTGTGTCGTCTTCGGGCTTGCTGGCATCTGGGGAAATAGTAACTACAGTCTCGCCTGTTTTTGGTTCTTGAGTGGCAACTGTTTCGCCTGCAACTGCATCTGTTTTGGCGGCGGCTGTGCTATTTAGATTGTTTGTGGCAACAGTTTCGCTGGGTTCTTCGGGTGTTGAAATTGCCGAATCGGTTGGCTTGTCTTGTGCGATTTCCCCCGCTGATGTAGTCTCTTCACTTGTTGGCAGTTCTTCGCTAGCAAATTCAGTCGTGGCTACAGGTTTTTCCGGTTCAGATGTGAGAGTTGTTTCGGAGGTGTCTGGGACTGATTTTTCGGTAATTGTTGATGTTGTTTCAATTGCCGAGTCAGTCGTGGAAATAGGTTCTTCTGGTTCAGACGTGAGAGTTGCTTCGGAATCTGTAGTAGCTGGTTTGTCGGTAGTTGTTGATGTTTCTGTGGCAGATTCAGTCGTTGCTACAGGTTTTTCTGGTTCAGATGTGAGAGTTGTTTCGGAGTCGGTAGTGACTGGTTTGTCGGTAGTTGTTGATGTTGTTTCTGCGGTGACAGTCTTGTCTTCAACAGGAGTTCCTGTAATTACATCTATGTTTGCAGTGGGTTTTTCCGAAGTTTCGGCGCTGTTTGAGGGAAGTAGAGAATCTGATTGTGCACCGGTGAGGGTGTCTGCGTCGGATGATTTTTGAGTGCTAGTTGGTGCTAAATTCAGCGTGTATTTGATGTCGCCACTGATTTGCAAAACTTTGACTGAATAGTCTCCGGCTAGTAAGCTGTCAACACTAATTGTTTCTGCACTGGTTCCCGCGTTTGTGGAACTGTAAAGTGGTGCGCCACTAGAGTTTAACAAAAATACGTCGGCATTCCCGCTCAAACCGTCGATCGTGAATTTGAAACTTCCCGGACTGTTGATGTTAAATTTGTAAAGGTCAAAAATATTTGTAGTGTCAACACTACCTGTGTAGCTTGTGCTGTCAGTCAATGCCCCGATGTTAAGTTCAGTCATACTACCCCTGAAAAATAGTTGGTTGAAAATGCTCTTAATTATCTATCTGGGGGAAGTTGAGGTTTTTATGCGAAGCGCGGTGAATCGTTACATAAGTTTACATTAGGGTTGCCGATCGCCCAAAATTTGCAATCTACCCGCATTTAATTTACTGGTGATTTTGCTTAAAACTCCTGTGGGGAGTAGGGGTTGGGCATCCTGCCCGCCCAAAGATGCTATGCAAATACAGAAAAGCTTAGTTGCGCTTAGGTGTTGAAGTGGCTTTGTGCTTCGCGTGCACCCTACAAGTGCGATCGCCCCAGACAATCCCTTATCCCCTACAATAAACAAGCAATTATTATATTTTGAGTTATCCTGTGAGTCCTACTGCCGAAGTCAGCAATACCCTAAATGCGGGCGCCCTACCAACCGTTACCGCTACCGCAGCCCGCCGCGCTGTTTTTCCCTTCACTGCAATTGTTGGCCAGGAGGAGATGAAACTGGCGCTGCTGTTGAATGTCATCGATCCCAAAATTGGCGGAGTGATGATTATGGGCGATCGAGGTACTGGTAAATCTACCACAATCCGCGCCCTCACTGATTTGCTGCCGGAAATTGAGGTGGTGGCTGACGATCCTTTTAACAGTCATCCCAGCGATCCAGATTTGATGAGTGATGAGGTGCGCGATCGCACTTTATCTCAAACTGACATTAAAATCGCCCGCAAAAAAGTCCAAATGGTAGATTTACCTTTGGGCGCGACCGAAGACCGAGTTTGCGGTACGATCGACATCGAGAAAGCTTTGTCAGAAGGTGTTAAAGCTTTTGAACCGGGGCTTTTAGCTAAAGCTAACCGTGGCATTCTGTACGTTGATGAAGTCAATTTGCTCGACGATCATTTAGTCGATGTTTTGCTCGACTCCGCCGCCAGCGGTTGGAATACTGTGGAAAGAGAAGGCATTTCGATCCGCCACCCGGCTAAGTTTATTCTCATCGGTTCCGGGAATCCAGAAGAAGGAGAATTGCGGCCGCAGTTGCTCGACAGATTCGGGATGCACGCAGAAATTCGGACTGTAAAAGACCCGAATTTAAGAGTGGAAATTGTCGAACAGCGATCGAGTTTTGACCAAAATCCGCCGGAGTTTCTCGCGAAATATCAGCACGAACAAGATGATATGCAGCAGAAGTTGGTGGAAGCTCAGGAAAGGTTGAAATCGGTAACTATTGATCGAGAGTTGCGGGTAAAAATCTCCCAAGTTTGCGCGGAATTGGACGTAGACGGGCTGCGGGGCGATTTGGTGACGAATCGGGCTGCGAAAGCTTTCACGGCTTTGGAATGCCGCACGGAGGTGACTGTGGACGATATTCGCCGGGTGATGACTCTGTGTTTGCGGCACCGGTTGCGGAAAGACCCGCTAGAATCAATAGATTCGGGGTATAAAGTGACTAAAGTGTTCGATCGGGTATTCGGCCTAGAAACAACTGAGGGGTAATTGGTAATTGGTAATTGGAAATGGGTAATTGGTGGTGATGAAACCTTCCCCAAATTTTCATACCTAATTCCCCATTTCCAATTACTAATTCTGGCAATGGAAAAACGAATTTTAGGATTAGATCCGGGCTTAGCAAATCTTGGCTACGGGGCAATTAGTTGTCAAATTGTCCCCGGAAAACAAGATAAAAACAGCGTTTCCATGATTGATTGCGGCGTCATACAAACAACGCCAAAACAGGAAATGGGACAGCGCTTGAAAACAATTTACGACGATTTGCACGAGGTAATTGAACAGATTAAACCTGATATAGCAATTGCCGAAAAACTGTTTTTTTACAAGATGGGAAATACCATACTGGTAGCGCAAGCGCGGGGCGTTTTGACCCTAGTATTGGCGCAGTGTGGAGTGCCGCTGTTCGAGTTTACGCCGGCTCAAATTAAGCAAGCTTTGACGGGCCGCGGTAATGCGGATAAATCTGAAGTGCAAGATGCCGTGGCGCGGGAGTTGGAGTTGGGTTATATTCCGAAACCCGACGATGCGGCAGATGCTTTGGCGGTGGCTTTGACTGGTTGGTACGATGATGATATTTGTCCGAAGAAAATACAGTTGGAAACAGGAAAAATTTGATGCAATATCAAATCATCGGCAAATTAAGCACAAATCCGGGCAAGACATCTTCTCCCGATAAATTTACAGGAAATTGTACAATCTCTACTTGGCGAGAAGGGCGATAAATCTCAACTTGTTCGTCTAGAGGATTAATTAACCAACCCAAGCGTAAACCGCTGTTTAGATACTCCTGCATTTTCTCCTGCAGCGGCCGCAGCGGGTCTGGGCGCGATCGCAATTCAATGGCAAAATCAGGACAAATTGGCGGAAATTTCTCTTGTTCTTCTGCTGTTAAAGCAGACCATCTTTCTAGGCTAACCCAAGCCACGTCTGGAGCTCGATAGCCATTATTAGGCAAGCGAAAAATTGTAGAAGAACTAAACACTCTCCCTAGCTGCGTTTTACGGTTCCACAAGCCCAAATCTGTAATTAAATAGGCTTTTCGATTGCCACTGACTCCGCCTACGGGTGACATAATAATGATTTCTCCTTTAGGTGTCCGTTCAAATTGCCAATCTCGATTCATCTGGCATAAACGGTAAAACTGTTCATCTGTTAGTTCGACAGTATCTAAGTTTAAAATAATGGTTGTCATTTTTCCTAACTCCCTAGAAATATGAGTCCTGCAAACCTATTTTAGCCCCACATTTTGTCAATTTCAACATCACTCCTCATAGCCTGGACTTAAGCTTTAATACCAGGGCTTAAGCCCCAGCCCGACCATTGCGAAGTGCAAAATATTAGTTGAAAATGTAATTAAGTTCGATCGCCCAATTCCCATCTCAATCAAAAAATGCTATAATAGCCACTTTAATTGCTAAACTTATCCCACCAGCAAAAAACACAGGAAAATAATATGGTGATTATTACCTCACAACAAATTGCCCAATTTCGATCGCAATTAGCAGAATATCCCGAAGCCCTAAAAGCCCTAGACGCCATCGAAGATTGCGAAGGTAACATCGAAGATGCAGCGATATCTCTAGCAATTCAAGCCGGACAAGAACCGAATATCTCGGAAAATTGGTTAGACGGATTGGCTAAAAGATGCCGCGTTGCTATCTGCAAATCAGAGGTTAAAGAAGAGTTAACAAACGGACAATTGAATGCAGCATTTAGAGATTTAGTTGCCGCAAAAATTTGCCCTGATATTTTGGTGACTTCGGTGATTATTTATGTATTTAAAACTGGGGTAAATGATTTTTGTGAACCTCTCGAATATAAACTCTAAAGCCATAGCTGCATTTAAAAATTAGGTGACACAAAGCTATCCCAAAGGGTAGGGAATCGCCCTCATTTCTCAAAACATGATACAACGAGACGATCCTCTTCGAGGGCTTCGCTAACGCACTTTTTCTCTACCCCTGTCCACTACTGTACCCAGCCAGCATCAAATCCGGCGACAAACCCAAAGATTTCCCCAGCAAACGAGCAAGTTGCACTAAAAAATTAGCAGTATCTTCGTCACCTTCGCGGGCCATTGAAGCCGATATCTGGATTAGCATTTGCACAAATCCCGCATCAATTAAATCCGAACGGGAACTCAAAACTTCTGGTTCTTGGCCGTTGGGACAGGTAAGCACTCGCTCGATTAAGTTCAAATAAGCCTCTTGACGTTCTGGATTCATTTTGGCAGGAGCTTTACAGTAAATAATTTATTATTACGTTTAACTCAGTCCTGTCAATCAGGCGATCGAATAAGCGATCCCCGTTTTTACTCTAGGAACTCCATTCAGTCAGGAATAGACAGGAGTTTAAAGAAAATCTTAAGTTTTTCAATGCTAGTTTAGTCGAGGTATGGTGCGCCGAAAATCACCCTACTATTCAAGGGAATTAGGAATATAAAAAATGAAAATAGGAATATTTTTAGGAAATCTCGGAAACCCCGCCATCTACTATCCCAAACTCGCCACAATTACTGGCGGAGTCGCGGCGAGTATTTTTCTTTGCCAATTATTGCAATGGCAATCACAAAAGTCCAACTCCGGCGAATGGGTGAAAACTAAGAGCACAGAAATAGAAAAAGCAACGGGTTTAAATCAGGAAGAACAGGAATTAGCGAGAAAGCAGCTCAAAGTGCGATCGCTCCTGAAAGAAAAACTACCAAATCCCAACACCGACACCCTAGAACTCTGGGCGGACATTGACGCTTTGGAGGAAAAACTCAATCACTTTTGGACATCCAATCCTGCCGGAATTATACCACAGACAACCCGGGAAAACAACAATCACCCTGTAGAAATAATCCCCGAAACATCACCCCCAAATCATGTAGTTAAAACCGACAAATATTTCGGGCAACCCCGCCAGCAAATAGCCGTTGCTGTCACCCCGAATTACCGATTTAGCGGCCCTTGGAATTCCCAAGAAGAACTCCACAACTTTCAGCGAGCTTTAGAAGCATATGCTCAAGAGCATAATTTAGGATTTGGCAATCCTTCTGGATGGGCATTTAAAATTATTGACAGCATGACAAAAGGCTTAACCTCGACTTTTTGGGATGAATTTATCGCCGGAATCCCTTTAGGAGAAAGTCAGAAAGTCAAGCGGGATTGGGAAATCGAGCCGGAAGTGCCTTATCCCGCCTTTGAAGAGGAGCGAATTCAGTATTACGTGCACAAAGGCGAACCGCTGGAAGCAGCAGTCTCTAAAGCCCGTGCTGATTTGAGAAACCCGGTTTTGGGCAAAGATTTGTGGGAGGGTTTTTTGCGAAAGTGCGATCGTATTGCTGATGATGCACTCAAAGCAAAACAGCAGGGCGTTGACACACCATATCTGCCGTCTTCCTTCAACGAAAAACCGCAAATCACCAAGGATAGCGTTATGCGGAAGTTAGGGGCGATCGCCCCGCAATTTGCCCTCAATCAATCCACATCTGAAACAATTGCTGAACCACCAAAACTCGAACAAAAAGAGCCATCAACCGCCACCGAAATCCCCAGTATTTCCTCTTTGCAAAAAGCTTACAAAACTCCTCTAGGTCGAAGTCTAGTAGAAAAACAAATCGCTGCCAACCCAGAATGGGGCTACGAAATAGTTGACGGTGAAATAGTCGAATCAATTCCTTTTTAATGAGACGGATATGAAACGAATTAGCGATATCAATCCACTGGGAGAAGAGCGACCAAATCCTTCTGAGGAAGAGAGAGAAAAACTGCGGGGGGAGAGGTTGCAGCGAGAAATAGATGAAGGATATCAAAAGTTAGTTGAACTCTGCAATTTAGGCGAATATGATATGGCAAAACAGCTTGCCAACCGCAACTCTAATTGGGGTTATGAAATAGTTGATGGAATTGTGATGGAAAGGATAGATTAGGTTCGCAGTTATCCCATTTGTCACTTTCTTGGGCGGGCAAGATGCCCGCCCCACAAAAAAATTAATATGTCGTGGAACAGGCATCTTGCCTGTTCCTAAGAATATGAGCCGGCTCTCCGGCATACCCCACAAGAAACTTGATATGTTGTGGAACAGGCATCTTGCCTGTTCCTAAGAATGGTGCAAATTGACTACCGCAATGTCTATGTTATAATTATCACTAAAACTTAAATAACTATTATACAATGACAACTATTAATGCCAAAAACCTAACATTAGCAGAAGTACACCGTCTGTTCGGCTTTCAAAAGCAGTACACGAACTCATTTACCTCTCTGTTATCCTTTGAAGATATCACAGAACACGAAAAGGAGGAACTTATACAAATTAGGGATGATTTCGATGACTACATTTCAACTGATAGAGTTTCTGAAGGACTGGTAAAAGCTCTGACTACCTTTCCCCTAATGCGATTAGCTGGCTTCTACCGCCGCCCGATTAAAATTAGTTTAGAACAAGACATCGCTGAAATTAGCATTGAAGATGAAGATACTATCATTAAAGGACGGTTTGATATCTTGGCTGTCAACAGGATAAAACCTATCAGAAGCGATACATATTTTTGGGTTTTGGTGATTGAAAGTAAAAATTCTGGAATCAACGCATTGATGGGTTTATCCCAATTGCTAACCTATGCTTATCAAAATTTAAAATATCAAGACACAATCTGGGGCTTGACAACAAACGGAATGCACTATCAGTTCGTCCATATTCAGGGGGGCCACAACCCAACCTATCAGCTAATGCCTTTGCTAAACCTGATGGAGTCCGACTCTTCAATTTTGTTGCTGCAAGTTTTAAAAGCTATTTGTAAGCTATAAAAAAAGAGGCAGAGAAAATTCCCCGCCTCCAATCTGCAATGACTGTTAACCTAAAAGTTAGATTAGCCAGCCAATACTTTTTAGTAGCCTCTGGTGTTAGGCTTGTGGACGATGAAGCTGAGCACTTGGCATTGCTTCACGTTGTCAAAACCCATGACGCGGATGTAGCAGCTAGGATTTTCTTGACGGCAAGCTTGAACTTCTGTCATGATTTCTTGGACGCTGCGAGCACCAAACAAAGGCAACTTCCACATAGTCCAGTAGCGCATTTCAGCGGCAGAGGTTTCGTTGAATTCTACGCCGGGAATGTAGCCTTGATCCAGGATGTACTGGAGTTGCTTGGCAATTTGCGCGTCTGTCAGCGGGGGCAAATAGGACAGAGTTTCGTAACGACGCTCTTTAGGTAAAGTCTTCATTTTTGTATCTCTAAGGTGTGTGTTCGATCGCACTTGTCGATCGATTAACTCGACAAATTATCCAGATTCGGTTCAGAATCTATTGATGTTTCAGGATTACTGCTAGAAACAGACCAATTAAGTTGCGTAGTTCGCTCTAAATGCTGGCGTCTGTGTTCCATATTCGCCTGTTGAATGCCAGTACAAACCATTTCTGGCAAAAATTCCGTCACATCGTGAGCCAGATACTCTCGCACAGTCATGATCCGAAAGCCTAAATCTTGATTTTCCAAAAGCAACTCTTGAATATAAGCTTCTCCATCTTGGATTTTGCCCTTAGTGGAAAAGTCATTCAACCAGATTGCCAGAGGAGGATTGGTTTCGCTCAACTGAGCGACCACCATCCGCACGGATTGATAGGTTAGGTAACTTGCCAGCACCTTAGCGGTGTCTTTCGCAACTTGTTTGAGATCCATTTTGACCCCAGCTCCCTCAAATTTTAGATTTTGGATTTTAGATTTTGGATGCAAACTTACTTGTAAATCTTCTTCAAAGATAAAGACTTCCCAGCAAGTTTGCGACCTAAAACCTAAAATCTCAAACCAAAAATCCTTAAAGGGTATCCATTGCCTCAAACTCAAACTTGATTTCTTTCCAGAGTTCGCAAGCAACAGCCAGTTCAGGAGACCATTTGCAAGCTTCGCGAATTACGTCGCCGCCTTCGCGCATCAAGTTGCGGCCTTCGTTACGAGCTTGGACGCAAGCTTCCAAAGCAACGCGGTTAGCAGTTGCACCAGGTGCGTTACCCCAAGGGTGGCCCAAGGTGCCGCCGCCGAACTGTAAGCAGGAGTCGTCGCCGAAGATTTCCACCAAGGCTGGCATGTGCCAGATGTGGATACCACCGGATGCAACTGGCATGACACCAGGCATGGAGGCCCAATCTTGGGTGAAGTAAATACCGCGGCTGCGGTCTTCTTCGATGTGGTCTTCGCGCATCAAGTCTACGAAGCCCATCGTGATGCCTTTTTCGCCTTCGAGTTTACCCACAACTGTACCGGAGTGCAGGTGGTCTCCACCGGACATCCGCAAGCACTTGGCAAGCACGCGGAAGTGGATACCGTGGTTTTTCTGACGGTCGATAACTGCGTGCATGGCGCGGTGAATGTGCAGCAAAATACCGTTGCGGCGGCACCATTTAGCCAAGGTGGTGTTTGCAGTGAAACCACCGGTCAGGTAGTCGTGCATGATGATGGGGGTTTTGATTTCCTTAGCGAACTCAGCCCGCTCCATCATTTCTTCGCAGGTAGGGGCAGTTACGTTGAGGTAGTGACCCTTGACTTCGCCGGTTTCTGCTTGGGCTTTTTCAATAGCTTCTTGAACGAACAAGAAACGATCGCGCCAACGCATGAACGGTTGCGAGTTGATGTTTTCGTCGTCTTTGGTGAAGTCCAAACCGCCGCGCAGAACTTCGTAAACGGCACGGCCGTAGTTCTTAGCAGACAGACCCAATTTGGGCTTAATTGTACAACCCAGCAAAGGACGGCCGTACTTGTTCAATTTGTCCCGCTCAACGGTAATACCGTGAGGAGGGCCTTGGAAGGTTTTCAGGTAAGCGATGGGAATCCGCAAATCTTCCAAACGCAGAGCGCGCAGAGCTTTGAAACCGAACACGTTACCGACCAAAGAGGTCAGCAAGTTGGTGACGGAACCTTCTTCAAACAAATCCAAAGGATAAGCAATGAAGCAGATATATTGGTTGTCTTCACCGGGAACTGGTTCGATGTCGTAGCAGCGACCTTTGTAGCGGTCGAGGTCGGTCAGGAGGTCTGTCCAAACAGTCGTCCATGTACCTGTAGAAGATTCAGCAGCCACAGCAGCGCCTGCTTCTTCTGGGGGAACTCCCGGCTGCGGTGTGACGCGGAAGGCTGCCAAAATATCTGTATCTTTCGGCGTGTAGTCCGGCGTGTAATACGTTAGTTTATAGTCTTGAACTCCGGCTTTATACCCAGCCTTTGATTGAGTTTGGGTTTGCGCGTAAGCCATATCTCGCTTCCTAGTATTCGCTTAATTTTTTTGCCCGATCGCAGGCTGTTAAAAATATATCAACAAAGTGTCACTCTCAAATTTTAATATTCTTTTAATCATCATAAGTATTATTTATTTTGCTTTACATTAGGCAAATATTTGTAACATATCTTATGAAATACCAGCGACGAAGGATGCAGGAGGAAAGGCTGGGGATCGAAGAGATTTTGGATTTTAGATTTTGGATTTTAGATTGAGGAAACAGGAAAGATTAGTCATAAATACTTAATTTTATGGTGGAGATCGATTAAATTTGAGATTGTAAATTTTAGGTTGGGGGGAGGAAAAGTTAGTTATAAATACTTAATTTTAGGGTAGGAGATCGAGCTCAACTGCAATCGAGTATGCAATTATTTAATTGAAAATCCCGTGGGGGGCCAAGAAACCGGGTTGATGGGAAAAATTTGGGTATATTAACGAGAAATATAGCAAGAAACCGGGTTTCTGAGGTTGTAAAGCCCGATCGCGCCAACTCTGGCACAATCCAAAATCGAAAATCCAAAATCCAAAATCCCGTGGGTGGGCGAGAAACCGGGTTTCTACGAAAAATTGGTGCTAAACGAGAAATATACCAAGAAACCCGGTTTCTGAGGTTGCTGCTGCGATCGCGCCAACTCTGGCAAAATCCACAATCTAAAATCGAAAATCTAAAATCCCGTGAATCGGAGACCGCCAACTCAAAAATCGACAGCATAGCACATAATATGGACAGGACTTGTGCTCTCAAACCAAATCCGTCGTTACAGCCATTTGACCACGCTGAAAACCGGGTTTCTGCGTTAGCGGCGCGTAAGTCTACTATGGATATTTAGCCCCATTTTTACTCTGGTTGTGCCTCACCCCCCTTCAAAAGCCGTCCACTGCATCAATCCAGATTGCCCAAGGCCCTACCCTCAGACTTGGGGCAACAATTTTTGTCATAGTTGCGGAGCTCCCCTGCGACTAAAAAATCGCTACGTGCCTCTAGAAAGCCTCGGTTCCGGGGGTTTTGCAGCGATTTTCACAGTTTGGGACACAGAAACTGAAACCGAGCGCGTCCTGAAAGTGTTGCTCGAAACGGCCCCGAAAGCCCTGAAACTGTTCGAGCAAGAAGCTTGGGTTTTGGCACTTTTGCGGCACCCTGGCGTCCCTAGAGTCGATCCTGACGGTTATTTTCACGTCCAAACACAAAATTTTGCAGGCGGGGAGGGAAATCCTGCGGCGAAGCGGCTGCCTTGTTTGGTAATGGAAAAGATTCACGGCAAAACTTTAGAAGAAGTTCTCGACGAGCACCCTCAAGGATGTCCGCAGGAATGGGTGTTTAGTTGGCTGAGTCAAGCTGTGGAAATTTTAGAGGAGTTGCACAGGTGTCAGATTATTCACCGCGATATTAAACCCTCAAATTTGATGCTGCGAGACCCGGAATCGCCCCAAGTTTTGCTAAGCAAGGGTTTGGGCGGACTGCAATTGGTGACGATCGACTTTGGGGGAGTTAAACAGATGGGCGGTGTCGAATCCGTGGGGAAAGATTCTCGGAGTTCGACGCGGTTGATTTCGCCTGGGTACAGTCCGCCGGAACAAATTGTGGGCGGCGGTGTGGTGCCGGCGACGGATTTTTATGCGCTGGGGCGGACTTGCATTCATTTGCTGACGGGGAAGTATCCGGCCCAAATTGAAGATCCGATGACGGGTGAGTTGCGGTGGCGCCACATTGTATCTGTGAGTCCGCCTTTTGCGAATTTGTTGGACGATATGGTGCGATCGAACGTGCGGGAACGTCCGGCGACGGCTGGGGATGTTCGGGCGCGTTTGCAGGAGATTTATGCTAGGAGTAAGGGCAAAATTGCCATCGCCCCCATGGGTCAAGCTATTGTAGAATTCTGTCGGCAAATAGTGGTGGCGGGGGCGCAAAAAACGGGAAGTTTGACGGTTGCGCTGTTCGGCGCGATCGCCCAAATCGTGGTAGCTTCTCTGGATACTGGCTGGGAAATGGTGCTGGGTGCCGTTGGTGGAAGTGCGGGGGCGATCGGCGGTTTGGTTTTGGGTTATGCTTCGCCTATTGGCCCGGAAATTGCCAGTTTTCTGAATGAAGGTTTGCAGCAATTAATTCCTAATATGACTTTCGCTGTCGGGCCGGAAGTGCTGCTGTTTGGATTTGCGGGATTGGGAACTGCGATCGGTTTGACTGATGCGGGGAGTTTTCGCCAGCAAAAACAGTATTGGCTGTCTGGATTGATGGGAGCTCAGGGTTATTTGTTGGCGGGTTTGTGCTGGATGGAAGCAACAGCTTCTAGTGGTGTGCAGGGGGTTATTTTGGGAGCTTTTGCGATCGCCTCTATGACTGTGGGAATGGGTTTGCGGAGCCATCAATTAGTTCACGCTTTGGTAGTGGCTGTTTTCTCTACGGGAATGTTTCTGTTTCTGAATGCGTGGAACATTTTTCCGGGGAGTTTCTTTGGGATTTTGTCACTGTCTAACGTTACCTTCGGCTGGCTGCAAGTTTGGGGCTCAATTGTGTTTTTTGGTTTGTTGGGAAGTGCGATCGGGCTTTGTTTGGGAGTTAGTCATTATTTAGTTGTGCCGGTGCTCAGGTGGTTGGGATGGAAGTAATGGTTATGATTGTTTTGCGTAATATCAATTCCAATGCCACCGGATTTGGTATAATAATCTAAGCTTCAAAAGGAGTCACAAGAATGGCTGAAATCAAAATCATCTGTGAACGCCCAGACTCAATCCTGCGTTTCGTCACAGATGCGATTACTAAAGAGTTACAATTACTCGCCGATGGAATTAGAGTCACTGAGGAGAGATTGAGAGAGTTTGAAACTCAATATCAATTTTCCACTCAAGAGTTTTTAAGCAAGTTTAGCAATGATGAATTACATCATAGTCCCGACTTTGATGAGTGGATTGGTGAATCTAGGATGCTGAAGAGATTGCAAGATAATGCTAAGGAATTAAACAGTATTGAATTTTTTGTAACGCCGCAGTCCCGGCGGTATGGCACTATAGCCACAATCACCGCCGATTTAGCCACAGCTCAATTAGTGAGTGAAATGAGGGAGGCATAGTTTGTTCATTGAGGAGTATTTTGAGCAAATTCGGGAGGCTATTGCTGCTTGTACAGCAGTTGAGTCTTTTCAACTGACAGAAGCCAAACGTGATAGTTATACCGGGTTTTTGCGGGGGAGGGTTTACTTTCCAGATGGCTCATTACTTCATCTGCGCGAGTTTGTCTATGTAATTACAGAAGTTGAGCGGGATATGTATTCATATCACTATGTTAATTCGTCGGAAAATCTAATTTTTCGTTATGATAATGCTGACCATAAACCTAAGTTGAATTTACCTAATTTACCTCACCATAAGCATGAAGAGAGTGAAGAAAATATTGTGGCCTCTTCCGCACCCACGTTAGCTGAAGTGTTACATGAAATCAACAGGTTATTGTTGTAATATGTTCATAAATACCAAAGAAACCGGGTTTTTGCGGAGTCTACGGACGGTAACCAAGTATTTTCATGAAAACCCGGTTTATAGACTCTTATGCTAATCAAGTCGCTGTCAATTAAACCCGTCTCCAGATTATCAATAATTTGTGCGATCGCGATCGCCCTTGTCCTCAGCAGCCCCAATCTAGCCAAAGCCGAATCGCGAGAACAAGCCGTCGATCGATTGACTGATTTCTTATTCTACAGGGTTAATCCTCAGTTAAACAATCGCAAACTCCATGGGGGCGATCGCGAATATAGCAATCAATGGCGGAGATTGCGCGAAGCGATCGATCCGCGAGTTAAGTCGGTACAAGAAGTCTGTTTTATGCCAGCCCCAGAAGAGACAGGATGGGAATTCACGACAATTAACGGCGAAACCTACGAGCAAACCTACGATTTACTTGCAGATACAATTTTTTACAGCCGCCATCCTCAACGAACCGGACAGCCCATTCCCAAAAGCGATCGGATCGGCATTAGTGAATGGTCAGCAATTCGACGCGAAATGTATATTTCCAATTGTGGATTGTGAGACTCGATCGCCTTACGCCGCAAGCAGCATTGATTGTAAAAAGAAAGGTTTTAAACCGATGAGTATGAAAAATTGGATATGCGATCGCACTCTTGTTACAACCAGAATTATTGCAGCCTTGATGGGACTAATCGCCATTGGATCTACAAGTTTGGCCGATGCTGCCACACAGCAACAACTTCCCAGCCTAAATAGTGCAAACATCGATACAACAACTAAAAAAAATCACCTGAATCATCCAGAAGAAAATTCAACTATCGAGGCTTTGAATAAAAAAGTTCTAGTCAGCCTTGAAACTTCTGTAAATGCCCCCAAAAAAATCCCTCTTCAACAAGGTATGCCATACAAAGAGGCGCGTCAAATCCTGATTAAACAAGGGTGGCAGCCAAGCTTACAAAGTCAACCTAACCTCAGAGATCGTTCGGTTAAAGAGCTATTTGATTTAGGATATAAAGAGATTAAGGATTGTTCTGGTACAGGAGAAGGGCCTTGTCGTTTTGAGTTTATCAATCAACAAGGAGAACTGCTAGTTATAGTCGCTACAACAAGAGGTTCTGAAAATACAAAACGTTTTGTGAGGAATTGGTGGATTGAGAAAAAGACAGATAGCAATCAACAAAAATCGTCATCAAACATAATTCAAGAAGGTCGTTATTGGTTGGGAGGTTCGGCTCAGGGTTTAGAGGTAAAGGGAAAACAATATCGATATTATGATGAGTCTAATATCGACCGACCGTGGCAACCTCTATCTGAGTTACAATATATCACAAAAGGCGTTGTGTTTGATGGAAAAAGTTATTGGTGTTTATCTACTCTCGCACCTAAAACCGGAGGAATTTCTTGTTCTAAAGATGGATGGAAATAAAAGATTTATTGGCAGCTATATCTGGGATATTGATAATTTTTATTGGGTTTAATCGTGCTAACTAAATCACTTTCACTTAAGTCAAAATCGAAGTTTTTAGGGTTGTGTGCGTTAGCTATAGCCCTTGTACTCGCTGGTTCCAATCTAGACATTGCTACAGCGCGCGATTATGAATCACGCACTCAAGCTGTGGATAGGTTTACGGATTGGTTTTTTTATAGAGTGAATCCTCAATTAGGAGGTCGCAAATTGCGTTCTGACGATTCTTCTGCCTACATCCGCGAATGGAATGCTATTCGTAATACAGTCGATCGAGAAATGATTACTACACAAGGAGATTGCGTCGGTGATGCTTTCTGGGACTTCGATTATCGTTATCATGGGCGATCGCTAGATCGGATTGCAGATACAATTTGGGATATCCGCGATCCATCGGGTGACAAAACTCGTGCAGATGTTTCTAAACAAGAATGGCAGAAGCTTCGTAATTCAATAATTAGAGAACATTTTTGCTATTAAGTTGCCATATTTCTCAACCCAATTTAAAGAATAAAGAACAACAGCGCTTTTAGTTACAAATATTGTTAAAATGTAAAATAGGCAACCTCGATTGTAGATCGTTTAGTCGAAAGGCAACGGCAACATTCTATAGCAAAACAAAAGGATAAAAAAATGGGCCGAGTCACCGCAACAATAACCGTCACCAATCACATCGATGAAATTCTGGGAGAAAGAGGGTTCATCCCCGCAGAGCAAATACGCTCTATCACCATCGATAACGTCTTAGTCGATACAGGCGCAACTCGACTCTGCTTACCAGCAGATATTATCAGTCAGTTGGGTTTGCCCATGCTAGGCGAAATCGACGGACATACGGCAATAGGAACCAGAAAATTTCGTCTATTCAAAGATGTCACTCTTGCCGTAGCTGGACGAGAAGGCAGGTATGATTGTGTAGAAATTCCCGCAGGAGAAGAACCTTTACTCGGCTTAATTCCCCTCGAAGATTTGGGTTTAGAACCGGACTTGAAAAATCAGCGGTTGATTGTTTTGCCTGCGGAGGGAATGCAAAGCTATATTCGGGTGTAAAATCTAAATTATTAACGTTAAATGCTGGCTATACCTACATGAGAGCTTACTTGTCTCTGATTCATTGTTTAAAATCCCGATCGCAAAATTTGATAGTTTTTTGTTATTATGGGAAATAGTAGTTGACTCAAATAGGTGACTCAACGTAATGAACATATCCTTAACTCCCGAACTAGAGCAGTTTGTTCAGTCAACAGTCAACAACGGTAGATACTCATCAGCTTCTGAAGTGGTATGGGCTGCGTTACGATTGCTAGAACAACGAGAAATGGAACGCTTGGTGCGTTTAGAGGAACTCCGCAAGGAAATAATGATTGGAATTGAAGCTTCCGATCGCGGAGAGGTTTTTGATGGTGAAGAAGTGTTAAGAGAACTGCGTGAGGAGATTCAGCAAGCCGATGAGGGTGAAAAATGAGTCGATACACTTTGAGTGCCCCCGCCAAGCAAGATTTAAGGGAACTCACGAACTATCTGTTGCAGTTTAGCGCCAATGCAGCCAACCATTTTCTTAATGTTTTTCAGGAAAAATTTCGTTTATTAGCAGATTTTCCAGAAATGGGGCGCAGTCGTGAGGAATTAGCACCGTCTCTACGCAGTTTCCCTGTAGATAAATATGTAATTTTTTACCGCGTTATTAAAAATGGTATCCAAATTGAAAGGGTGTTGAGTGGTTATAGAGACTTTGAGGATGTTTTTGTAGAAGACAGATAATATTATATTTTTGCACTAAAATGTCAGTCACTACTCATCAATTAATTCAGTGGAAACAACAAGGGCGGTCAATTGTTGCCCTGACAGCTTATGATTATGCGATCGCCCAACTCATCGATCAAGCCGGCGTAGATATCATCCTAGTCGGCGATTCCCTCGCCATGACAGTCTTAGGCTACGAAACAACCCTACCGCTAACCCTCGATGAAATGCTGCACCACGCTAAAGCAGTGCGCCGTGGAGTTAAACAAGGATTAATTGTGGTCGATTTGCCGTTTTTGACTTACCAAGAAAGTCCCCAGCAAGCCATGCACTCGGCGGGGAGAGTTTTGAAAGAAACCGGCGCTCAAGCTGTAAAATTGGAAGGTGGATATCCAGCAATGGCCGCCACAGTTTCGCAGCTAACATCCGCCGGAATTCCGGTGATGGGACACGTCGGTTTAACTCCGCAGTCGGTACACCAACTCGGTTATAAAAAACAAGGAAAAACAGCCCAAGCAGCCGATCGCATCATAGCAGAGTCGATCGCCCTTCAAGAAGCAGGTGCCTTTGCGATCGTCTTAGAACACATTCCCGCAGACTTAGCCGCTCAAATTACCCAAAAATTAACTATTCCCACCATTGGTATCGGCGCCGGGCCGCACTGCGACGGTCAAGTTTTAGTTACTTCCGATTTGCTGGGACTTTCTGAAAAACAGCCGCCTTTTGCGAAAGCTTACGCGAATTTGCGAGAAACAATTACCCAAGCTGTGAAAGATTATTCCCTTGAAGTTAGAGAAGGCAAATTTCCCGAATAGGTTCGTAGTGAGCGCTTGAACCCTTAAAAATCAGGACTAAAATCCTCACTACAAACCTAATTTACACTTTCGGCTGACCCTCTTCCTCTTTATCCTTCTCAACAGCTTCATCCTCAGATTGACCAACCCCTTCCTTAAAACTCCGCAGCGTTTTACCCAAAGCATTTCCTAACTCAGGAATCTTCTTGGGGCCGAAAATTAGAATAGCGACTACCGCAATAATGCCCATTTCGGGCAATCCCAGACCAAACATACACTCATCTCCTGTAAAACTTGCTCGATCGTAAGTCAATCTACTGATATTGTTAAAGTATCTACGTTTTTTCCTGCATCCTGCAAGAGTAGAATCAAGTTTTATTAAGCTATCCCCCGATAAATAGGAATGTTAGAAATATCCCAGCCTTCTCTGCGCGAACAACAGCACCATCTCATCCGCGATTTAGCAGACCGGATGGAAGCAGTATGGCACCGCTATCTCGACCTCGAACCCTACCACCTGCCCGCTGAGTTGGGATACGTAGAAGGGCGCTTGGAAGGAGAAAAACTGATCATTGAAAACCGCTGCTATCAAACGCCCCAGTTCCGCAAAATACACCTCGAACTCGCTAAAGTCGGGCCGGTACTTGACATACTGCACTGCGTGATGTTTCCCAGACCGAATTATGCTTTGCCGATGTTCGGTACGGATATAGTAGCAGGCAAAGGCCAAGTTAGCGCCGCGATCGCAGACCTTTCTCCCCTCAATCCCGATCGAACTTTGTCGGAAACCTACCGAACCCAACTGGAAAGTTTGCAGATAGACCAATTTTCTTGTCCCCGCCAAATTCCCGAATGGGGGGATATTTTCTCAGAATTTTGTCTGTTTGTGCGGCCAGAGTCTCTCGAAGAAGAAACTCGGTTTCTGGATATTGTTCAATCCTACGTTGAAATTCACTGCCAACAGGCAGTCGCTTGCGAACCAGTCTCTGCCGCAGAAGGATCGAAAATTCTAGACGCTCAAATTTACTACTGCACCCAGCAGCAGCAAAACGACAAAACCCGCCGCGTACTCGAAAAAGCTTTCGGTCAAGATTGGGCAGAACATTACATGACCGAGGTGCTTTTTGATATCCCTAAATAGCTGAAATTGGTTTACAATACTTCATAGTGGGTGGAAAAAACTTAATCAGGAAATCACCTACTTTATAAGTAATGGTAAAGGAATCACGGGTTAAGGATAAATCATTTTTAAAACCCCCAGGGCGAGGAGTCATCGGTTTAGCGATCGCCGCCACTGTAATTACCACAGGAGTCGGTTTTTGGCAAGTATCTCAAATTAGAAAAGCCGAAGAGTTAAAGGCGGCGGCTGCAACGGCGGCTGCAACTTCCGTCGCCACCCGCAACAGCGTTACCGCTTTGGGTAGGTTGACTCCCCAGGGGGAAGTTATCAAATTGTCGGCCCCTTCGGCGTCGGAGGGAGCAAGAATTGAACAGTTGCAGGTGGAAGAGGGCGATCGAGTCAGTCAAGGACAAATCATAGCAGTTCTCGATACGCGCGATCGGCTCCAAGCAATCCTCCAACAAGCCGACAAAGAAGTCAAAGTCAAACAAGCAGAATTAGCGAAAATTCAAGCAGGCGCAAAAACAGGCGTTGTCGGCGCCGGGAAAGCAGAAGTTGCCAAGTTTGAAGCACAAGTGCAAAGAGAAACCGAAGCCGAAGCCGCCAATGTCGCCCGCTTAGAAGCTCAACTGCGAAGAGAAACCGAAGCCGAACAAGCTAACGTCGCCAAATTCGAGGCCGCGCTGCAAAGAGAAACCGAAGCGGAACAAGCTAATCTTGCTAAATTTGAGGCACAACTCCAAAGAGAAACAGAGGTGCAGCAAGCCAAATTGGCTAGGTTAGAAGCTCAATTGCGGGGCGAAATTGCCTCTCAAAACGCTACAGTCGATCGGCTAAAAGCCGAATTAACCAACGCCGAAGCCGAGGAAAAACGCAATAAAGAACTCTCCGAAACAGGCGCAATTTCTGCTTCCGCCTACGACACCAAACGCTTAGCAGTAGAGACGGCTCGCCAGAGAGTCAAAGAAGCGCAAGCTATATTAGAAAAAACCGTGCAAACACTGCAAGAGCAAATAGTCGAAACGAAAGCAACAATCAAACAAACAGTAGAAACAGGCCAGCAGGAAATCAATCAATCGCGAGCCAATCTCAAACGCAAGTTAGAAACAGGTAGGCAGGAAATTAACCAAGCCAGAGCCACCTTAAATCAAAAGATAGAAACAGGACGAGAACAAATCAATCAAGCCGAAGCAATACTCAAACAAAAAGCAGAAACTGGCCAAGAAGAAATAAATCAAGCCAAAGCAAATCTCGACCAAATTGCCGAAGTCCGTCCCGAAGACGTGCAAGCAGCCGAAGCCGCCGTAGAAAGTGCGATCGCCGCCAAACAAAAAGCTCAAGTAGACTTAAACTTAAGTTACATCAAAGCACCCGTATCCGGCTACATTCTCAAAGTTCACAGCCGACAAGGAGAACGTGTCAACACTCAAGACGGCATCGTAGAACTAGGCGGCACCGATCAAATGTACGCCGTAGCAGAAGTTTATGAAACCGACATCGCCAAAGTGCGAAACGGCCAGCGCGCAGCAGTCACCAGCCCCGTTTTTGCAGGCACTCTAGAAGGGACAGTCGCTCGCATCGGCAAACAAATCGGTAAAAAAGATGTCCTCAATACGGACCCCGCCGCCGACACCGACGCAAGAGTTATCGAAGTTAGAATTCGCCTCGATCCGGAATCGAGCAAAAAAGTTGCAACCTTAACAAACTTGCAGGTTGAAGTTAAAATAGATATCTAAATTTTACGTTGACCAAACTTACGCATGGGCACTCAAGAAACCGCGTTTTTTACCGAGATTAAGGGTGTGAATCAAATATAAGGGTAAAAAACCCGGTTTCTCAACACCCGTGCTTAAATCCTAAAATTATTCAATCCAAAATCCCCAATCTAAAATCTAAAATCTAAAATTGATTGACTCTTATGGCAAAAATACCGCTAGCTTGGGCACAGTTAACTCGCGAAAAAATGCGCTTAGTAATCGCGCTAGCCGGCATTGGATTTGCCGACTTGCTGATGTTTATCCAGTTTGGATTTAGAGATGCGCTGTTTGAAAGTTCCATCAGCTTTCACTCGCAATTAAAAGGGGATATTTTTATCACCAGCACCCAGTCAACGGCTTTAATAGCCATGAAAAGCTTTCCCCAACGGCGTTTGTATCAAGCTTTAAGTTTTAATGGCGTTACCGGAATCAGCCCGGTATATCTAGGCTTTGGTTTGTGGAAAAATCCCGCACCAGACAAAAACAATACCCGCCAACTGATGATAATCGGTTTTGACCCCAATCGTCCCATCTTTGAGCTGCCGGAAGTTAGGGATAATTTGGACAAAATCAAAATTTCAGATGTCGTTTTATTCGATCGAGCTTCCCGCCCGGAGTTTGGGCCAGTAGCAGACTATTTCAACCAGGGAAAGCCTGTGGAAACTGAAATAGACAACCGCCGCGTTACTGTAGAGGGGTTATTTACTCTAGGAGCATCTTTCGGTGCTGATGGCAATATTATTACCAGCGATTTGAACTTTCTGCGGATTTTTAACAGTAGAAGAACTAGAGGCTTAATTGATGTCGGAATTGTTCACTTGCAGCCGGGAACTGATGTCAAGGCGGTTATTGAAAAAATGAGGGCAACTTTACCACAAGACGTGACTATTGCTTCTAAAGAAGAGTTTGTAGCTTTTGAGAGAAAATATTGGGAGGAAAGCACGGCGATCGGATTTATTTTCACTCTCGGCGCGGCTATGGGATTTATTGTCGGCATCGTGATTGTCTATCAAATTCTCTATACTGATGTTACTGACCATTTGCCAGAATACGCTACTTTGAAGGCGATGGGATATAAAGACAGTTACTTTTTGAGTGTGGTTTTTCAAGAGGCTTTAATTTTGGCAATCCTGGGCTATTTGCCCGGACTTGGGATTTCTGTGGTGCTGTACAATTTAGCGAGAACTGCTACGAGTTTGCCGATGTACATGACTTTGGGGAAAGTTGTAACTGTGTTTGTCATGACAACAGTCATGTGTTTTGTATCGGGGGCGATCGCGGTTAGGAAGTTGCAGGCGGCAGATCCGGCGGATATTTTTTAAGGAAGGAAGGCACGACACGGATTCTGACACGGATACACGGATTAAAGAATGAGGAATTATGAAATAAAAAAACACTCATAACTCATAACTAATAACTAATAACTAATAACTAATAACTAATAACCATGAACACTCTACCAGTTGTCTCAATTAAAAATCTAAACCATTCTTTCGGCGAAGGTCAACTTCGCAAACAGACATTATTTGACATCAACCTAGAAATTTATCCGGGCGAAATCGTGCTAATGACGGGGCCTTCGGGGTCTGGTAAAACAACATTGTTAACCTTGATTGGAGCTTTGCGATCTATCCAAGAAGGTAGTCTGAAAATTCTCGACCAAGAATTGCGGGGAACGCCGAAAAATAAATTAGTACAAGTCCGTCGCGACATCGGTTATATTTTCCAAGCTCATAATTTGCTGAAATGCTTGAGTGCTAGGCAAAATGTGCAAATGTCCCTCGACCTACACAACCATCTTTCTAACAAAGAAACTAATGATAAAATAGAAGGGATTCTGGAAGCTGTGGGGTTGGGAGACAGAATAGATTATTACCCAAGCAGTCTTTCGGGCGGCCAAAAACAAAGAGTTGCGATCGCCCGCGCATTAGTCAGCCAGCCGAAATTAGTATTAGCAGACGAACCCACAGCAGCACTAGACAGTAAATCAGGTCGAGATGTGGTAGAAATCATGCGAGGTTTAGCCAAAGAACAGCACAGCACTATTTTGCTTGTCACCCATGACAACCGCATTTTAGACATAGCCGATCGCATTATTCACATGGAAGACGGCTACCTCGCACAAGATACATCAACAGCGGCTGCCACAGGCGTTCTTTCGGGAAAATAATATTAATCCACCTCAACTTATTTCCGAGAACCGGGACGCTTTCCTCCTACCTTGGCAGGACTTTTTGTTGCACCTTTGGCTGGAGTTTTAGAACTACTTTTGCCGTTTTTTTGGCCTTTCGCTCCTGTCAACTGGCTCTCAAGGTCATTTGCAGGTCGGCCCGCAGGCGTTCTCGTAGTCCTAAAGGTAACATTCACCCCTTCATTCGACTGTTCCAGCACCAACATCGGCGTCGGCTTGGCTTTTTGATCCCACTCAATATGAACGATGCGACCTTGAATTGTCGGCTGCCAACTGTCGTGGTCGTCTGAAGGACTCAGATAAGTTTCCAAACAGTCAATAATTTGATTAATTGTCGCTGATGTAGCCTGAGTCGGCAGTTTCATCAGCTTAATTTGAATCCGAAACAGCACTCGTTTTTCTATTTTTACCGCCGGATCGCCAGTTTCGTATTCGATATCAAACATCGAATCCACTTGCCTGCCACTGCCGGCATTCCCGTTTTTATCTCCCACTGCAGCCTGAGTCGGACGCAGGGCAATACTAATTTTCTCTTTGACTTTTACCTTAATCTGATTCACAATGGCAAAGTGAAAGACTTCTTCCGCCATTCGCATTCTCAGGTAGTCTAAATTAAAGTCTCGCGAGTGGATAAGGTCGGGATTCTTTTCCATCTTTGACATGGTTTCCAGAGCCATTTTGTATTTTTTCTGGAGTTCTCGATTTCTAAACTCCTCAAACTTGAGCTTTTTGCTCAAATCGTCGAGTTTTAGCTTGGTAAACACAGCTAAACCGATAAGCAATAACAACAGTAATCCCGACGCTCCCATGAAGAGTTGGTCTGAGGACGGATCTCCGGGTTTAGCCTGTTTAGGTTTGGGAGAGGCTACTGCCAACCTTGGTTCTACAAGGATTATTTGGGTTGACATGGGCTTTTAAAGGGTAAAATTTGACGCTATATTTATACAGGACTCCAGAGTAGAGCTGGTAGTGCAACTGGATCAACCAACATTGACATCATTCCACCATCATCTTGGTACAACTGGATTTCTGCAACTGGAACACGCACCCTCTAATTAATACTTTATCTTTAACTGCAAGCAGGTTTCCGAAATATCGGAAAATCGTGCGCTGGTACTGGCCAATAGAAATGGTGAATTGTCTGTAAGATATTATACCAATACAGCTAAAAAAAATGTTGGTTCGGGGGTCTCCTTTTCTAGAAAAATAAAAAGAAATACACATAAATTAATACTAACTCTGGAAGCGAGCTGCGGAAAACATCAAGCAGAACAGTCGATCGCCCGGACGATCGAGGGGCGGACATTGAAGAGTGCTAATTCCTACTGTTGGCTCACTCCCCCCGTGCAAGCCCACCGGGCGGCTTGCTGTGAGAGTCTAGCTCTCTTTGCGATCGAACAACGTCTCCTTAGCTAAGATTACAGCTAATACCACCAATATTCGATCGTGACCTACGAACCCCTGCACCACAAATATCGCCCTCAGACATTTGCCGAATTAGTCGGTCAAGAGGCGATCGCCCAAACCCTCACCAGCGCCATCCTACAAGAGCGCATAGCACCAGCATATCTATTCACCGGCCCCAGAGGCACCGGTAAAACCTCCAGTGCCCGAATTTTCGCCAAATCCCTCAACTGTATTTCTACGGTAGCCCCCACCCCCACACCCTGTGGCAAATGCAACGTTTGCCAAGAAATTGCCCGAGGTTCGACACTAGATGTCATCGAAATTGACGCCGCCAGCAACACCGGAGTAGATAACATTCGGGATTTGATTGAACGAGCTCAATTTTCGCCCGTACAGTGCCGCTATAAAGTATATGTAATCGACGAAGTTCATATGCTCAGTACCCAGGCATTTAATGCCTTATTGAAAACATTAGAAGAACCGCCAGATCGCGTTGTATTCGTCCTCGCCACAACCGACCCACAAAGAGTATTACCAACTATTATTTCTCGTTGCCAAAAGTTCGACTTCCGCCGCATACCACTCGAAGCAATGATTGCTCACTTGCACAAAATTGCCCAATTAGAAAACATCAATATTGCCAGTGATGCAGTACAAATGGTTGCTCAAATCGCCCAAGGAGGTCTGCGAGATGCCGAAAGTTTGCTCGACCAACTGAGCTTATTTCCCGGTCAAGTAACAGTCGAAAAAGTTTGGGATTTAGTCGGTGCGGTTCCCGAAAATGATTTAATGGATTTGCTGCAAGCTATTGATACAGATAACGCTACAGCATTAATAGACATGACTCGTCACCTAATGGATCGCGGTCGGGAACCGCTAATCGTGCTGCAAAGTCTCGCGAGCTTTTACCGAGATTTGCTAATAGCCAAAGCTGCCCCGAAACGGTCAGATTTAGTAGCTTTAACATCGGCCACTTGGGAAAAACTGGGGGATTTTGCCCGCAATTGGGATGCCGAGTTGATTTTGGCCGGTCAGAAACATTTGCAAACCCACGAAGTGCAAATTAAAAACACCACTCAGCCGCGTTTGTGGCTGGAAGTAACGCTGTTGGGATTATTGCCATCAGCAATTAGAACTCAGCAGCAACCAACAGCCGAACCAGCGAAAAATGTTGCTCAACCACCACAAAATTACCCCCCCCAACCAAGGGCGGGCACGGGGGCACCGCCCCTACAATCGGGAGGAAGTCAAACATCTAATATTGAACAATCTTCTGTTCCCAATTCGCAAAATCCTCCGCCGCAGTCGCCGCCTGTGGCTAATCGAATAGAAAACACACCTCCTGCAGCGATTCCTGCACCTGCACCAACTGCGGAAACGAATCAAACAAATTATTCCCCGGCTAATTCAGGCGATGAAATCGATTTAAATCGAGTGTGGGAACAGGTACTTGACCGCGTGCGGCCCCATGGAACTCAATCGCTGCTTCGTCAACATGGACAGCTAGTAATTTTTAGCAATGATACTGCTTATGTTAAGATTAGTTCGCAGCCGTTGCTCAATATGGTTAAAGACAAAGTAGCTAATATTGCAGAAGCTTTTTTGCAAATTTTTAACCGTCGAGTAACAGTAAAGGTGGGCTTGACAAATCCCGCTGAAACTAATAGTTCCCGCACCAAGAATTTGCCAACTTCTAACGGACGTGGTGGCGAAAATGCCAGCAATTCTCATCCTGCGGATGATGCGGGCCAACAGGTGCAGAAGTCGGCGGCTTCTGAGATTACAGATGATTTTTTGGGGAAGGGTAGAGAAGAACAAAAACACCCGCCTGCGACTGAAAATACCGCTGTTAATGTGCCGGCAATTTCCGAATCGCGATCGCCCACAAACGGTTCTACAGACTCTCAAACTGACTTTAACGCTCAGGCTATAGCGGTGCGTGATGACGCGCGAGATGTCGCGAATAGGGCTAGGCAATGGGCTGATATGTTTGACGGGCAAGTAGTCGATTTGTCGGATGACTTGGAGATTTGGGAGTCGGAAACTTTTAGATTGGAATCTGAACCTGATTTTTCCGAGTTATCTTCTGAGTTAGGTGAGGATGATTTTATTGATTGGTAAATGAGAATTGGGCATTGGGCATTGGCTTGATATGATATCAATTTCGGTTGCACTCTTGGAAATGATAGAGGAGACGGCAGTGCCATCTCCCTACAATGTTATTTTGGGTAGGGAGACGGCACTGCCGTCTCCTAATTTCGGCTACTAATAATTTCGATGCAACCGGAAACGATATGATATGTTGTACCATGCTCAAGAACAGGCTTTCCGGCCTGTTCCACAAAGAGTGAATTTTCTTGTGGGGAGTATGGGTTGGGCAGGAGATCCCGCCCTAAAAGACTTATTGACAATGTGAAAACTTTTAAGCCGATTCCGGTTTTGGTAGCGAAGACGGAAGTACCAATAACTCAGCAGTCGATCGCTTCTCGACCATTTCCTTAGTAATCGTACACCGGGCAACATCCTTGCGCGACGGCAACTCGTACATCACATCCAACATCAATTCTTCGACAATTCCCCGCAGCGCCCGTGCTCCAGTTTTGCGGCGGTATGCTTCCTGGGCGATCGCCCGAATCGCCTCTGGCTTAAAGTCCAACTGCACATTATCCATCTTCAGCAGCTTTTGATACTGCTTAACCAAAGCATTTCGGGGTTCCGTCAAAATCGCCATCAGCGTTTCCTCATCCAGCGGTTCTAACACCGCCGCCACCGGCACCCGCCCGATAAACTCAGGAATCATCCCAAACTTCACCAAATCATCCGGTTCCAGTTGCTTGAGTACATCAGCAGCCCGCTTTTCCTTCGGCTGAGCTTCTCCGGGCTGAATAAAGCCCATTGACTTTTTGCCCGTTCTCTGCTCTATCACTTTCTCCAGACCGACAAAAGCACCACCGCAGATAAACATGATATTGCTGGTATCAATTTGGATGCAGTCTTGGTAGGGATGCTTGCGCCCGCCTTGGGGAGGTACATTGGCGATCGTCCCCTCCAGCATTTTCAGCAGCGCCTGCTGCACGCCTTCCCCAGACACATCCCGCGTAATCGAAGGATTTTCGCTCTTGCGGGCTATTTTGTCAATTTCATCAATATAAATAATTCCGCGCTGCGCCTCTTCCACGTCCATATCTGCCACTTGCAGCAGCCGCAGCAAAATATTTTCCACATCTTCCCCGACATAGCCCGCTTCCGTCAGCGTCGTCGCGTCAGCCACCGCAAACGGTACGTCTAGCATATCCGCCAAAGTCTGAGCCAGCAGAGTTTTGCCGCAACCAGTCGGCCCGATTAACAAAATATTCGATTTTTGCAGTTCTACTTCTTCCGGCGGGTGCTTGCCACTATTTTTGGCATGGATAAAGCTCAGGCGCTTGTAGTGGTTGTAAACTGCCACCGAGAGCACCTTTTTCGCCTCATCTTGCCCGATCGCATTTTCGTCGAGATAATTTTTAATTTCCCTCGGCTTGGGAATTTGGCTCAGCGACATACTTTTGCCCGAAGTACCGCGGCGCTTTTGCGTCGTTTCCTGCTTCGGAGCCACCGCCGCTGCGGGCACTGCACTCGAATCAAACAACTCCTCATCTAAAATTTCATTGCACAAGTCAACGCATTCGTCGCAGATATACACCCCGGGCCCTGCGATCAACTTGCGTACTTGCTCTTGAGACTTGCCACAAAACGAACATTTTAGATGGGAGTCGTACTTAGACATAACAGCCTCTTAATTCAGTGCAGTGACATTCTCTCCCGCCGTCGGAAGGTTTTCCTTAGCGATAACTCGATCGACCAAACCGTAATTTTTGGCTTCCTCGGCTGACATAAAAAAGTCGCGCTCTGTATCCGCCTCTAATTTGTCGATCGGTTGACCCGTGTGGTGCGCTAGCAGTTGATTCAGCTTACGCTTATGATAAAGGATTTCTTTGGCTTGAATCTCAATATCAACTGCTTGACCTTGAGCACCTCCAAGCGGCTGGTGAATCATAATCCGGGAACTCGGAAGAGACATCCGCTTACCGTGAGCTCCTGCTGTCAGCAGAAATGCGCCCATACTCGCTGCCAAACCGTAACAAATCGTCACCACATCCGGGCGGATTTGCTGCATTGTGTCATAAATTGCCATGCCGGCCGTCACCGAGCCACCGGGGGAATTAATGTACATTTGGACATCTTTTTCTGGGTCTTCGGCATCTAGATACAATAGCTGAGCCACTATTGAGTCAGCAACTTCGTCGGTTACGGGAGTTCCTAAAAACACAATTCGCTCCCGCAGCAAGCGCGAGTAAATGTCAAAAGCCCGCTCGCCCATCCCCGACTGTTCTAGCACCATCGGCACTACATTGCTGGGGCTGGAACTGACATCAAAATCGTTATAGCTTGTAATTAGGTAATTGGAAGATTGAGATACAACCATAAGACACCAGTCAAGGATTCTAGACAATTTGCTGCTGCTGATGAAAGCTTTAAATTAAGCCGCCAGCTTTTAACTATTATGCCTCTTCTGAACAGATATCGGGGGAATGGGGAATTGGGCATTGGCCAAACAGGGCATAGTCGAGCAAAAATCTTGTGACTATTTAACCCAAATTCAACAGTAGCTCGACATTAAACGTAAAATTCGATCGCACTTCAGATACCCCCGATCCCCGCCCTAGGCACACTCCAAGAGCCAATTAGTGTCCACTTAAGCTTTCAGCCTGCCAAGTCCACCAGTGGGCCCGCTAGTCCGCCAGGGAATCAATTCCACGGGGCTTATAGCTAAAGTCCTCACTATGAGGACTAATGAATTATTCAGTCCTCATAGCGAGGACTTGCGCTTTGAGGCAGGGGTTTAAACCCCTGCCCGACTGCGGGTTTAACGTGTTTGTTGACACGAAGAAGGGCTGGCGTGCGGTGTCCCTACTACTTTGATTCTGCGCCCTATTCTTCGCCTACGACTTCCACTTCAACGCTCGTGGCTGCTTCTGCTGAATCTTCAGCGTCCGATTCTTCTGATTCTTCTGCTGCTGCAGGAGTCAGTGAGCCTTCAGGTACGAGTTCGATTGTTCCTTTTTCTTCCAACCATTTCAGGGTTTTTTGTTTGAGCAAGTCTTCTGCTACAAATTCCTGCAACCTTTGGGGGTCAAAATCTCCTTTGGGAAACTGCTTTCTGATTTTTGCTACTTCTGCTTTTACTTCTGCTGGTTCAACAGATAAGGATTCCAGCTTGGCTACTTCTGCCAGAGCTAAATTCTGCTTGAGGCGCTCGATTGCTTCCGGGCGCGAGCGTTCCCGCATCGGCCCCATATTTTCTTCGGTAAACAGTTGGTTGATATCTATGCCGTAATTTTTCAATTGGAGGGCTTGTTGATTCAACAAATAATCGATTTCGCGATCGACCATTGTTTCGGGAATTTCCACTTCTATTAGCTGCACAAGTGCTGCTGATATAGCTTTTTCCTTATTAGCTGATGTCTGGTTTTCTTGGTCGGCTTTAAACCGAGTTTCCAGCGATTCGCGCAGTTCTGCTAAGGTTTCAAACTCGCTGACTTCTTGGGCGAAGTCGTCGTCCAACTCCGGCAATTCTTTTTCCTTAAGTTCTTTGAGGGTAATCGTAAAGACTGCTGGTTTTCCGGCTAATTCTTCACTGCTATACTCTTCGGGGAACTGTACAGAAACTTCTCTCGTTTCTCCTGGATTCATCCCGATCATGCCTTGGATAAAGCCCGGTACAAACTGATTTTCCGACAATTCTACTTGGAAGTCTTCTGCTTCGCCACCGGGAATTTCTGCGGGAGTTTCGCCTTCTGGTGCTTCCGCAAATCTACCGGAGAAATCAACCAAAGCCGTGTCTCCCAACTGAGCTGGCCGGCCTTCTACGGGGATTAAAGTAGCTTTGTCCGATCGATATTTTGCCAATACCTCATCTACCTGACCCTCATCATACTTAGCTTCTTCTGCTTGAAGCTGCAAACCTGTGTACTGACCCATTTTTACTTCGGGTTGTACATCAACCTTCGCCGAAAAAATCAGAGGCTGTTCTGGATCGAACTTCTCTAGTAATTCTTCAAACTCGGTGCGAAGTTCAAAACTGCCAATTGCCGCAATTTTTTCTTGTTCGAGGGCTTTTTGCAGGGAATCATTAATCAAATTTTCCAAAGCCGTCGCCTTCAAACGACTCTGGCCTAGGCGCTGTAGCAAAACTTGACGGGGAACTTTGCCTTTGCGGAACCCAGGAATACTAACCTCGCGAGCAAATTGTTTAATTACTTGCTCGTAAGCTTGTTTTGACTTTTCTGACGGTACTTCGATTTCCAGACCAATTTGGCTAGCTGGAAGTTTTTCCTGGGTTACTTTCATCGGCTTTTTTGATATTTAACAATAGTGTATTGACACTCCCTGTCCTTTAGGTCAGGGATTCTTAATTCAGCGACTGACCTTAAAATGTTGCGTCCTTTCGGCAATCCTCAAACTTTTTAACCGTAGAAATCCTACCAATTAACGAGCCTGATTCGCAGTCATCCCTCTTGGTCTATCTCCAAAAGCGTACTAGGATATTTACCTAGAGTTCGGGTATGCCCTACCCTACTTAACAAGACTAAATAGTTTGTTTCTCTGGTTAAAGGAACTGTGTTAAGCCCCTAGCTGTTTATAGAGTTTTCGCCGCTCTTTGTCCCCCGGTTTACGCGCCAAAGTGTGTCGTTAACTGTTTTTATGCACTAGGGCGCAGGAGTTTAACCTTGACTACTCTAGAATACTAGAAATTTCCTGACTTTTAGGAAGGGATTTAAGAAATTAAAGCCGTCCTAGAAGGACAGGGTTTTAGACCCAATTTCCTTGATAAAATACATACAAATCTGACTTTGCCTGCATTTTAATTTTGTACGCTTTGACTCGTAACGGCACAACTACAACACCTTTACCGGATGAGACTGTAAGTCATTGCCGGCTACTTTTTTGGCTCTTGCCAAATAGTTTGGGTTTGAGGATACTAGCTTTTGCTGCTAGGAATGTGGAGGTTAAGTCCACTAATTGCCGATGCACCATAGCACATATCGCCCTGTGATGTCAATCTTGCCGGTCTCTGCGGCCAGTCAAAGTCAATGGATGCGCCTGCGAAAATGCAGATATATCGCAAAACTTAACCGGATGCGGATTGGGCGTGGGCGAGCGACAAAAGATGCTAAACTGGCATTGGGTACGATCGCACGGATCGATCGGGAAGTTCGATCGCCCTTTTAGGTTAACTGCACCATTGCTATCCTCTCATGCTCCTGATATCGCATAACATTAATTAAGTTTGATATTGAGAATTGCAGTTATTTAAATTTTTGATTTCGATCCTTTAGACTCTAATTTGTGGAGGAAACTAATTTGTCTCAATCCTATCGAGTTGCCATTTTAGGAGCTACCGGCGCAGTCGGGGCCGAGTTGCTAGAACTCTTGCACAGCCGGACTTTTCCGATTTCTCACTTGAAGCTGCTGGCTTCGGAACGTTCAGCAGGCACTACCTTGCCTTTTGGGGGCGAGATGCTGCAGGTGGAAGCAGTTTCGGCGCGATCTTTTGATAATGTAGATTTGGTGCTCGCCTCTGCCGGCGGCTCTACTTCTAAATTATGGGCTCCGCAAGCTGTGGCAGCCGGGGCAGTGGTAATTGACAATTCTAGCGCTTTCCGCATGGATGCGACGGTACCGCTAGTGGTTCCCGAAGTCAATCCCCAAGCGGCAGCAGCTCACCGAGGTATAATTGCAAATCCCAACTGCACGACTATTTTGATGGCGGTTGCCGTTTGGCCACTTCACAAAGTTAGGCCGATACAGCGCATCGTTGTAGCAACTTACCAGTCTGCCAGCGGGGCGGGGGCCAGGGCAATGGAGGAAATGAAAGCTCAAGCAAGAGCAATTTTGCAGGGAGAAACTCCCAAAACAGATATATTTCCCTACCCGTTAGCATTTAATTTGTTTCCGCACAACACCCCGATTAACGATTTGGGGTATTGTGAAGAAGAAATGAAAATGGTAAACGAAACTCGGAAGATATTTGGTACGGACGAGATTAAAATTACGGCAACTTGTGTGCGGGTTCCCGTACTGCGGGCTCATTCGGAAGCGATTAATCTAGAGTTTGCAGAGCCTTTTAGCGCGATCGAGGCCAGGGAAATCTTAAAGCAGGCAAGCGGGGTTAAGCTGGTAGAAGACTGGCAAGCTAATTATTTCCCGATGCCCGCAGAAGCCAGCGGTAAGGATGACGTGTTAGTCGGCAGGATTCGCCAAGATATTTCTCACCCCTGCGGGTTGGAAATGTGGCTGTCGGGCGATCAAATTCGCAAAGGGGCGGCTTTAAATGCGGTGCAGATAGCTGAGTTGCTGGTAGAAAAAAATTTGTTGCGAAGCCAAGTGGCGGCGGCTTCTAATTAGGGGAAGCCTCGCAACTTGAAAATTGAAATTGGGGATTTTAGATAAACCTTTCATCTGAAATCAAAAATTTAAAATCAAACATCAACAGTCTAAAATCGGAGAAAGTGTGGTAAAGTTTGGACGGGTTCTGACTGCAATGATTACGCCGTTTAAGGAAGACGGCAGCGTTAACTATGCGGTAGCAGAACAATTGGCAGTTCATTTAGCCGATCGCGGTACAGATAGCTTGGTAGTGTGCGGCACTACTGGCGAGTCTCCCACTATGACGTGGGATGAAGAGTACGAATTATTTCAGGTGGTACAAAAGGCGGTGGCCGGTAAGGCGTTGGTAATCGCCGGAGCAGGCTCGAATTCTACTTCAGAAGCAGTCGCAGCTACCCAAAAAGCAGCTAAACTAGGGTTAGACGGTTGTTTGCAGGTGGTTCCTTATTACAACAAACCCCCGCAAGAAGGTTTATATAATCATTTTCGGGCGATCGCGCAATCTGCTCCAGAATTGCCTATAATGTTATATAACATCCCCGGTCGCACTGGTCAGAATATGTTGCCGGAGACGGTGGCTCGATTGGCCCAAATTCCCAACATTGTGGCCGTAAAAGAAGCAAGTGGCAACTTGGATCAAGCAAGTCAAATTCGGTGCTTGACATCCCCTGAATTTGCCATCTATTCTGGAGATGATTCCCTAACTTTGCCAATGTTGGCGGTAGGAGGATCTGGTGTAGTTAGCGTAGCCAGCCATCTGGTAGGAGAACAACTGCAACAGATGATCAAAGCTTTCGAGGCCGGTCAAGTTCAAGTCGCTACCCAGATTCACTTGCAACTTTTTGACCTGTTTAAAGCTCTTTTTCTCACCACAAATCCCATTCCAGTCAAGACAGCTCTCAAGCTTCAAGGCTGGGATGTCGGCTCCACCCGTCCGCCCCTGTGCGATCCGCCCGTTGAGGTAACTCAAAAGTTAAAGGACGTACTGAGTCAGCTAGCAGCAGTATCAGCTAGCTAGACGAGCGAGAACGAGTTTTCAGACAACTGAATATTGGTTGTTATCAGTCATTAGTTCTGAGTTATCAGTCATTAGTAATTAAGTGTTAGTAAGTAGCTAACAGTCAAGCATTAAAGACTGAAGATAGAAGAATGAAGGCCAAAGACAACTGACTGTACGGGAGAGTAAAACCCGCCAGGGATTTTTCCATAAATATTTGGAAAAATATCGCCCTACCAACGAACCGTAGACGAAAGACGAAAGACGACAGACCATAGACCACAGACCAATAACAAAAATAACTAACAAAGGATACGCATGATCAAAAATACAACTGCATCTGCTCTAAAAGTTATTCCCCTCGGCGGGCTGCACGAAATCGGTAAAAACACTTGTGTGTTCGAGTACGGCGACGAAATCATTCTTTTAGATGCCGGTTTAGCGTTCCCGACAGATGGAATGCACGGGGTAAATATTGTCCTTCCCGACATGACTTACCTGCGGGAAAACAGCCACAAAATTAAAGGTATGATCGTGACTCACGGTCACGAAGACCACATAGGTGGTATCCCTTATCACCTCAAACAATTTGAAATTCCAGTCATCTACGGCCCGCGTTTGGCGATGGCTTTGCTAGCCGGAAAACTCGAAGAAGCCGGAGTGTCTCACCGCACTGAATTGAGAACGGTTAGACCCAGGGATACTGTCAGAATTGGCAAGAATTTCTTAGTCGAATACATCCGCAACACTCACTCGATGGCCGACAGTTTTACGGTGGCAATTCACACTCCCGTCGGAATTGTGATCCACACCGGAGACTTTAAAATTGACCACACTCCTGTAGACGGCGAGCATTTTGATTTGCAAAAGCTGGCGGAGTACGGCGAGAGAGGCGTGCTGTGCTTGATCAGCGATTCTACTAACTCGGAAGTTCCCGGTTTTACCGCTTCGGAAAGTTCTGTGGCGCCGAATTTAGACAGAATTATCGCTCAAGCACCGGGACGGATAATGCTGACGACTTTTGCTTCGTCGGTACACCGATTGCAAATTGTTTTGGACTTGGCTAAGAAAAACAATCGGTATGTCGGAGTGGTTGGCCGGTCGATGCTTAACGTCATCGCTCACTGCCGCAATCTTGGCTACATCAAATGCGAAGATAGTATTTTCAAACCGCTGAAAGAAATCCGCAATTTGGCAGAAGACAAGGTGCTGATTTTAACTACAGGTTCCCAAGGCGAACCGATGGCGGCGATGACTCGCATTGCTAACGGCGAACATCACGAACTGAAAATCAGAAAGGGCGATACTGTCATTTTCTCAGCTAATCCGATTCCGGGAAATACGATCGCAGTGGTAAACACGATCGATAAACTGATGATGCTAGGAGCACACGTGGTTTACGGCCGCGACAAAGGCATTCACGTTTCCGGCCACGGTTGTCAAGAAGACCAAAAGTTAATGATTAACATGACTCGTCCCAAGTTCTTCTTGCCGGTTCACGGGGAACACCGGATGCTGATCCAGCACTCCAAGACGGCTCAAAGCATGGGCATTCCCGCTAGCAATATGGTGGTTATTGATAACGGCGATGTCGTAGAATTGACCGAAAATTCGATACGAGTTGCTGGTCAAGTGCCTTCAGGAATTGAATTGGTAGATGCTTCTAGATCGGGCGTTGTCAAAGCTAGCGTCCTCAAGGAACGTCAGCAGTTGGCGGGAGATGGCGTTGTAACTGTAGCGGCGGCTTTGAATTGGGAAGGCAAATTAGTTGCTAAACCAGAAGTCCACTTGAAAGGTGTAGTGACATCAGCCGATCGCGCGGAGGTTATCAAATTAATCACTCAAACCATTGAAACAGTTTTGAGCGATCGTTGGTCAGAATTTGTAAAACCTGCCACTGCTGACTCACAAGTTGATGTTGACTGGGTAGGAGTGCAAACGCAAATAGAAAAAGCAATTCAGCGAGTGATGCGCCGGGAACTGCAAAGCAATCCGCTGTTGGTATTCCTGATGCAAATTCCTGAAGAAGCAGTGCGATCGGAAAAAGCAGCAGTATCTCCAGGTGCCCTGGAAGCACCTAAGCTATTATCCTCGCAATCATCGCCATCATCGCCGTCATCGCCATCATCCCCATCCTTGCCATCTCCTGCCAATCAGGTGACGGGCCGGCGCCGTCCCCGGACTGCTGCAAGGGCAGCTTCCTAGTAGGATAATTCTCGGACGCACTGCGAACAAAGAAAGGAGTTTTAGGTTTGGTAGTTGCGCTTGGGTACCCAAGCGCAACTACCAGCCTAGATATAAGAAATGAGAATTAAATAACTTCCACAAGATTGTGGGATGGCGTCCCGCCCGTCCTTTTTGGACGGGCGGGACGCACATCCCACAATAACAATTAAAATTGTAAGTTATTTAATTCTCATTCCTTACCTAATCCGGGATTTGTAGGATTTTCTCGGTTAAGCTGTGGAGCATTTAAACCAGTAACGAGGCTAGTAGGGTGCGTCAGCTATAACCCTTACGCTGAAACGGAAAACCTTAGATGCTGACGCACCTTACGCAAGCCCTTTAAATGCCGAACAGCTTAGCGAAGGAGTAGTTTTTAAACCGTAAATAAACGCAAGTGAACGCAGATAGATTTAAATAACTATCTGCGTTCACTTGCGTTTATTTGAAAATTAATCAGCCACCAGCAACAGCAGGAACAATGCTGACTTCATCGCCATCTTGGAGGGCTGTATTTGAGCCATCCAAAAAGCGGATGTCTTCGCTGTTGACGTAGAAGTTGAGAAATCGGCGGGGTTCTCCCTTTTCGTCGCACAGGCTTTTTTTGATGCCGGGACAATTGGTTTCCAGCGATTCAATTAATTCGGAAATGTTATCGCCGGCGCATTCGATGGTGGCTTGATTGTTGGTAAATTTTTGCAGGGGGGTTGGAATTAAAACTTTGACGGTCATTTTTTTAGTCCTTAGTCAGTAGTCAGTAGTCAGTAGTCAGTAGTCAGTAGTCAGTAGTCAGTAGTCAGTAGCTTAATAACTAATAACTAATGACTAATGACTGATGACTATTAATCAGTAGTCCTCAGTCAGTAGTCAACAGCTTAATAACTAATAACTAATGACTAATGACTGATGACTAATGACTATTTATTAAACCGAAACTTGTTGCCATTCTAGGCGTTCGAGCGTGCGGGCGCGTTCTAGGGCGCGCTCGAATGCTTCTAGTTTCGGTTCGAGGGTGATGGGTTCGCCGATGTAGCCTTGAACTGCTTCTTGCGTTTTCAAACCGTTGCCGGTGATGTAAACGACTGTGGTTTCATCGGGATTGATTTTACCTGCTTCTACGAGTTTCTTCAAGACTGCGATTGTGGTGCCGCCTGCGGTTTCAGTGAATATGCCTTCAGTTTCTGCTAGCAGTTTCATGCCTTCGATGATTTCGGTGTCGCTGACGGATTCAATGTTGCCGCCTGTTTTGCGGGCGATTTCCAAGGCGTACATACCGTCGGCTGGATTGCCGATCGCGATCGACTTAGCAATTGTATTCGGTTTCACCGGTTTGACGAAATCACGGCCTTCGCGGAAGGCTTGGGCGATGGGGGAACAGCCGTCAGCTTGGGCACCGCTGAATCTGACTTTCTTTTCGTCCACTAAACCGACTTCGATGAATTCATTAAAGCCTTTGTAAATCTTTGTGAACAAAGAGCCGGAGGCGAGGGGAGCGACGATGTGATCGGGCAATTGCCAGCCTAGCTGTTCGGCAACTTCGTAACCGAGGGTTTTTGAGCCTTCGGAATAGTAGGGACGCAAGTTGATATTGACAAATCCCCAGCCATGTGTATTGGCGACTTCGCAACAGAGACGGTTAACTTGATCGTAGTTGCCGTGAACTGCCATGACAGTTGGATTGTAAATCAGAGTGCCGAGGACTTTGCCTGCTTCTAAGTCGGAGGGGATGAAGACTACGCAGTCGAGTCCGGCGTGGGCGGCGATCGCAGCCGTAGAGTTAGCTAAATTGCCGGTGCTGGCACAGGATACCGTTGTGAAACCCAATTCTCTCGCTCTGCTAAGGGCAACTGACACCACTCTGTCTTTAAAGCTGAGAGTGGGCATATTGACGGCATCGTTTTTAATATAAAGATTTTTTAGACCGAGGCGGCGCGCCAAGCGGTGGGATTTTAATAGAGGAGTCATCCCCGTGCCGACATCGATGACGTTATCTGTAGCGACTGGTAAAAATGCGCGGTAGCGCCAGATCGAGTTGGGGCCGGCTGCGATGGTTTGGCGAGTGACGCTGCGGCGGATGGCGTCGTAGTCGTACTTGACTTCAAGCGGGCCAAAACAGCAATCGCAGACGTGCTTGGCTTGGAGTTCGTACTCTTCGCCGCATTCTTTACATTTGAGGGCTGTGAAGGTTGCTGCTGTGGATTGTGTTCTGGTGGCCTGGGTCATAGCTCAACTCTCTAGTTTTGCGATGTTTTCTTAGTCTTGTGCAAGATTAACACGGTCAATTTACCTCGTCAACCATACCCGATTTTTTTAGTCGGGATTGATTTTTCAATTAAACAGTGGTGTATTTAACTTTGATATTTGGGCGGGCGGGACGCCCAGACCACAAGGATTTGAGTTGTTTTCAGGATCGGGTTCTTAATCCAGATTTTCAGGCCCGCACGCCAGCCCGATCGAGATCAAGGATGATTTGCCGACGAAATTGTTACAAAACTTAATAAATCTTTTTTTGGCTAAGAATTGGGCAGTCGTGCGATCGAACACAACTACAAAACCTCGAATTTTTGATTAACTGAGATGTTGCACGATTCTCGCTTAACAGGCTTTTCGGCCTGTTCCACAAGAAAATTCACTCTTTGTGGAACAGGCCGAAAAGCCTGTTCATAAAAAGCTTATTGAGAATGGTGCAACATTTCAGATTAACCAACTTAGCCTACCCGCCGCTGACGGGAGGGATGAGGACAACTTCGTCACCGTCTTGGAGGATGGTATCGGGGGAGACGAATTCCAGGTTGAGGCCGAAGCGGGTGCGATCGCGCCATTGTTCTAATTGAGGATATTGGGCGATCGAGCTTTCGAGCACTTGAGACACTGGGGTTTCGGGAGGAAGTTCTAATGTAAGTTCCGAAACGCCGTAGGCTTCACCGAAGGCGGCGAACAGTTTAACGGTGATGGTAATCGAAGAGTTAGACACGGCTGTTGAGTGCGATCGACGGTTTGGCAATTATCAACTACACCATACAATTAATTAGTAATTAGGCGCGCCGAGGCTTAGAATTGAAAGCGGCAACCTCTAGTTAAGTTTTACCCCACCGGGTAAAGATGATAGTTGATTGCAGCAAAAAGTCTTAACAGGATTGTATGCCGATCGCTCTCACCAACCAGGTGTTAGAAGCAGTTTGCATCCACTTAGATGCAGCTAGCTAAGGTCTAGTTGGCTGCTGTTGAGGCTAATGCGAGAATATTTTTTGAGGATGCGGTATAGATACTTTACGGTAATTGTGGGAGAGTACAAAAAGCTCGCACTACATTTAGCAGGCAACAACGCAGACAAGGCCCTGTCAACCCGCTTTTCCTGACAAAAAATCAGGTTATAAAGTGTGGATTGGAATTGCCAAACCTTTGCCATGCTTAGCAAGCTACCCGTTCTATCTAAGAAGAATACTGAAGTTAACGCGATAGAAATATATGGCAAATAACGATTTTAAAGTGCTTCAGATTATTGAAGCTAAAGGCTGGTATGCCTTTGGCAGTACCAAGCAAAGCCAGCACGTTGAGAGATGGGTAAGACCTGTAGTGTGTTGGGTTTTAATAGAAGATAAAAAAAAGCGACGGGTTGTGACAGCTACCGCTAGCTATCAAATCCAGATTGACGACAAAGAAGTCGAGTTTTTTGCCCACGAAAGCGAAATTCAAGATATGGAGAGTCTCCCGAAGTCTGTCTCGGTGTCAGAATTTCTGAAAACAGAAGATTGAGAGAAGGGCCAAAGGAGATAATTTAACAAGTTATTAATTATTCCTTAGTGATTCCTTAAACTTGCTGTCGGATTCTATTGGAATTAGAGGCAGAATCTCTACATTGGGGAGAGGGGCAGAGGGGGACAGGGGGAGAATTTATAGTTTTGCCTTGCCTTCTGCATCTTGTCTCCAATGCCTGAAGTAGCCCAAAAAATAAAGAGGCCGGAAGATTGGTGGCATTGCCAACACGCTTCCGACCTTGCTGAATAACAGGGTATGCATATGTTTTTAAAGTATGGCAGGGAGGCTTTTGAGATATCAAGAGGACTATTGCAATCACCCACTTTTGCTTTCAGGCTGTGTTTGCGAGGCTCCTATTATTTTAGACTGAGAATTTGAAAATTGAGAGAGGGGAGGCTTACAGGTTAAGGATTCTAGCTATTTATCTGTAGCGGGTGCTACAAAAAATTGTGGCATTGGCGGACGATCGCACTTTCTCGCTAAATTGTTTGCACTCAAAGCCCAAAGTTCGATCGTCCCCTGCAACTGCTGCGACTTCAAACTCCACTAACAACAGGTTCACGCTTCTGCTGCGACATCCGCCGCCCCAGCAGGGCCATCCGCACGCCACCGGCTGGCCCTAAAGTCACCCCTCGGCGTTTGGCCTGTACGGGCTTTTTCTCGGCCAATACTAGGTCGAAATCCCGCAAAATGGTTGCCAGCACCAGTTTCATCTCCAACTGCGCCAGCGCCAAGCCGATACAGCGGCGGCTGCCGCCTCCAAAGGGCAAATACTCGTAAGGCGAGAATTGCCTCTCCAAAAACCGTTCCGGTTTAAATTGCAGCGGTTCTGGATATAAATCCTCCCGTCTGTGGGTCAAATAAATTGAGGCGAAAACAACCGTGCCCGGTTCGAGTTGATGTCCCATCAGTTCCACGGGCGATCGTACCACTCGCGGAAACGTCAGCATTCCCACCGGGTAAATTCGCAGCGTTTCCTGACAAACTGCACTCAGATAAGGCAAGCGGGAAATCTCCATCGGATCGGGATTTTCCCCCAAACTGTCCAATTCTTGCAGCAACTTCTGGCGCACCGAGGGCAAACTGTGAATCCAGTAAAATGCCCAAGCTAGGGCAGTTGCTGTGGTTTCGTGGCCTGCAAACAGCAGCGTCATCAACTCGTCGCGCAATTCTTCATCGGTCATTGGTTGCCCGTTTTCGTCGCGCGCGGCCATCATTAAGCTGAGAATGTCGGTGCGGTTGGCATCAGGTTGCAGTCTGCGTTCTGCAATTTCGCCGTCCATCAGTTCGTTAATTTTCCGCTGCTGCTGTTTCATCCGTCCCCAAGGACTCCAGGGCCCCCAATCTTGCTGCATCCAGCCTAGAAACAGCATACTCGATCGCAAAGGAGAGCCGATCGTATCGATAATCGCAGCCAGCAGCGGGGACAGTTGCTGCAACCGTGGCCCGTCATCCAGACCGAAGACAGCCTGCAAGATTACCCGCATGGTGACTTCCTGCATGGCGCTGCGGGCAACAAAAGGTCGATCGACAGACCATTTGCAGGCAACATCTCGAGCGATATCGCAAATTAGTTGGCCGTAATTCCGCATCCGTTCCCCATGAAAAGGTGGCATTAATAATTGGCGATCGCGTTTGTGCTTTTCTCCAGAGAGCACAATCATGGATTGTTCTCCCAGCAAGGGTTTAAGAATACCGTTGATCTCGCCTGGAGCGTCAAAAGCTTTGCTGTTGAACATTTCCTGGATGGCTTGCGGGTTGTGGATCATCACGAATGGTTTGAGCTTGCCCCATCGAGTCGTGAAAATCTCCCCGTACTTTTTGGCAGATAGATCCAGGTATGTCAGCGGATCGCCAATCCATTGAATTAGCTGCACGAAGCGGGGGCTTTTGGGGCCGTCAGGTAGTGTCATAGGAATTACCGGGGTTTGGGTCACAGGACTTAGCAGTATCAAAAAACTTCAAAGGGTTTGAAGGTTTATTCAATCCCTCCCAACCCTTGTTTTTAAGGGGAGAATTGTGTAATTCCCATCTCCAATAATTTTAATCGCTTATTCTCGAACTGTGCTCAAAATATCCTCTCCAAGCTCTGTAAAACGAACAGTTTTGATTTGCCAAGGAGCATAACTGGTTAAAGTTTGGCGCACGCCCCCGAACAAACCTAACATTTGACAACTGGACAAATTTTGCAATTTCTGCCGCGAATTTCCGGAGGCTCGCAGATCCACGGTAGCTATTCCGAGGTCGCGATCGATCTTGAGGCGATAGCCAGCCAAACCAAGACTATCGAAAATCTGCTGCTTTAACACTTCATTAACCGCCGATGACATTAACTGGTTCTCTGGGCCTGTAACTGTTTCCGGCTTCAGATTTTGACATAAATTATCTACCTTATAAACCGTAACGGTGGCAGTATTTTCTGAGAGGGTAGCACTGCCTAAAACTGAGGCAACAGATTTATAAGGCTGCGTTAATTGACTCGATCGAGCCTCAATTTGATTTCCCGTTAGCTGTAGGTGTTGGAACTGAGGGGCGCTTCGGGAGAGTTGGCTCTGGTTTTCGGTTGAGGTAGCTGCATCTGAGGTAGAACAACCGCTACCGCCTATCAAAATTAACCAAACGCCTAAATATCCTAACTGTTTGCAGATACGGTTCATAGTTTTTAATACTCAACTAAACTTCAGTGTACGGAGGGTGAACTTTGGTAGTAGAAAGCATTTAGTCCCTGATTACACTCACTTAGAAGTATTTCTAGGTATCCGTAATACGGAGATGAAAACAAGTTAAGAGTTCTGGTCAATACCTTCATTTTCACGTTCGATCGATCGGGCACAGGAAGTATTAGTCCTCATTTGTGCAACCCTGCCGTCTCGGTATCGCAGCAGATCGAGCTAGGGACTTCGATCGCAAAGTGATATCAAATACCGTGTCAGTAGGTGTGATGTACCGTTGCAATTCGAGCAATTCCAATATCTGAGGTAAAGAGCCTCTTTCCGGTTTGCGACAGCCCGAGCTGGATTAGTAGTAATGAGGACAGAATTCAGACTGGCGCGCGCATTTTAAGCTCGGTTTCGGAGCGCCTTTTTAACAGCGCCGATAATCGCGGTTAGAGGGAATGTCCAAGTCGCGAACAATATCAAAACTTACGGATCAAAAGCAAAGAAACCGGGTTGTTTAACCAGGCATAAGGGCTGCAACGAAGTGTTTTCGTAAAAAAAACTGGTTTCTGGTCAAGTCGCGAATCACATAATTCCTCAGTCAGCGGATCTGTAACGAACAGGCGTGTCAAGGGTGTTATCGCAGCATTCGGTGATTTTTGTGTCGCATCCCATCAAAAAGAGTGAGAACATCATGAAACAGCAATTATGGACAAAAGTTTTGGCGGCAACAGCCATCGCCCTCAGCGGCCTGACGGTTGCTTCTGAACCGAGTTACGGTCGGCGAGCGTCGGGGGAAAGTGGATTTTGGTGCAATACCTCGACTGGTGCGCCGGTGACGGTGTACCAAAACGCTCAAGGTGCTGTAGAGCCTTGGATTGAGTGGACTTCCGATTATTTCTCCGGTTCTGGCTACGATCCGGCAACTCGGTGTCAATTAGTGAGTCAACGCCTCGAAACCTATCGCCGCCAACGAATGCTTAAGTACATTACAGCAGGCCAAATGAACGGCCAGAACGTCATCTGCACGGCGAATCAAGTCAATGGGCGGTGTCAAAATTTGATTTATACCCTCAGACCCGGCCAAGACCCGATCGGCTCTTTGTATAATTTGTTGGCTTGGCGCCAAGGATATGTCGGGATGCCGTCTTTTGATGAGACCAGTAAAATTCCTTACATTGATGTCAGGGAAAAGCTAGGGGAAAACACGGATGATGAGGTGCAACAGCCTTCTTTTTCTCCGCCGTCGGGACAGCCTTAAAGATGGGCAAATTTTCCATCCCGTCACCAATTCCAAGGATTGAGGTGGAAAGTTTGGCGCGTCATTCGATTTTAGATTTTAGATTTGAGATTTTGGATGTTGGAGGCGACCCCACGGATAAATTCGGGGGCTTGAGGATTTTAGATTTTAGGATCGCGAATTAAATAATTTACACTCTTGAAAGTGGGTTGGGCCTGAAAGCCCGCCCTTTCTGGACGGGCTTTCAGGCCCATCCCACAAGAAGCATCACGCATTCTAAGTTATTTAATTCTCATTCCTTAGATGCTTTCGATTGATTCCACGGATCAAGCACGTGGCGGATACCACCTTTGAAATTCTTCGTCAAACAGCGGTACGCATCCCGACGGGGAAATCTTCTGGTTCCGAGACGAGCGTCCGGCTGCAGGGCCAAACCTATAGGGTGCTCACTAACTAGCAGGTTGTGGCGATCGGACTTGTCACCGACGACGGCCTCCTCCACCCACTGCTAGGAGTTCTGAGGCGGCTGGGCAATACCGATCGGGCGATCGTTCTGTTTCGCAGCGCGATCGAGTATAAAATAGCACTATTCAGCCTTGAACCCGGAGCGGTGTCTGAGCCAGTGTTGGCAGTCGGCTTTCCTGGGGGTGCTGAGGTTAGGAGTTTCGCTGACCACGAATTTCAAAGGTAGTACCCGCCACGTGATTTATCTCGCGCAAGTCAATCCCAAATCGAAAATCGAAAATCCTCAAGAAAGAGCATTTATCCGTGGGGTCGCCTCTAAAATCTCAAATCTAAAATCTAAAATCGATTGACGCGGGCTTCGTTTCGGTGCCGCTAGCCAAATCTTTGCCTCAAGGTTATAGGTTGGGCTATACAAATGAGGTAAAATCGGTATGAGTGGCGACCCGATTTTTAATGCCAAAGGTTTCTTGATTGGGATTAACTGTAGGGGCAAGTATCGAGATCCAAATTTTTGCGTTTATGCTTTTGAAGAGGGAAGTGAACCAACAGCGGAATTATCGGAAAAAATGGTTAAATCCAGTTGGGGAATTCCAATTAGTATATATTGGCAGTTCGCCTCGTTTCATCTAGGGAGTTATCGATGAATGTGTGGAGTTTGCGGTTTGACGCGCTGACAATCATCTTGACAGGTGCATTAACAGTGACGGCCCTTGTCAGTCAACAATATGCTGCCTGTGCCAAAACAGCAGAAGAAATTGCCCAGCTAGCGACCTTGACAACTGTGGAAGTCAACAATACGCTGGGTTTTTTTGCTAGTGGTTCGGGAGTAATTATTGCCAAACAGGGTAATATTTACACTGTTTTGACAGCTAATCATGTAGTGGCAAGCCTCGCTCAAAAATACAGCATTCGCACTCATTTAGAGAAGGATTATGCTGCGATTAGAATACAGCGCCTACCGAAAAATGACACGGATATAGACTTGGCTTTGATCCAGTTTCAGAGCCGAGAACAGTATCCAGTAGCACCAATGGGCGAGTCAGAACGTGCTGTTGTTGGTTCTGCTATTTACGTTTCTGGCTATCCGCTGCCAATTTCGGGAGTTGAACGAAAACTTGAGTTTACTACTGGTATCATCTCTTCTCGCTTGGGCAGCGCCTCATCAGGGTATCGTCTGCGCTACCAAGCTGTAACCAGGCGCGGGATGAGCGGCGGGCCTGTATTTAATGCTGATGGCAGGGTAATAGGAATTCACGGTCAGGGGGATACTGTTGGCACAATTAGAAGTCAGTGGAACGGTCAGATTGAGGAGATAAAAACGGGGTTAAATGCGGCAATCCCGATCGATGCTTTTATGGCATTGCTTTCACAAAACAAGCGTAACGGCTGGGACATTCTCAGCAATCTTTCTCTCAGCAGCGCCTCGGATCAAAACCAGCCGAATCGGAGTTATGGAGGATTTGTATGCGATACCTCCACGGGCGAGCCGGTGACTGTGTATCAAAATCCGCAAGGGTTCAGGGAGCCTTGGATTCGCTGGAATTCTAATTTCTTTTCTAGTTCTGGCTACGATCCTTTAACTCGCTGCCAACAAGTGACTCAGCGCCTTGAGAATTATAACCGAAATAAACAGCTAAATTATGTGACGGTGGGTATAGTAAATAACCAGAAAGCGATTTGCACGAGTAGCCGCGTTAATGGGCCTTGCGAAGGTTTGATCTACACGCTGCGCCGCGATCAAGATCCGACTCCTGCACTTAGCAGTTTTTTTGTTTGGCTGCGGAATCAAAAAGCTGTGCCTTCTCTTTCTGAAAGTGGTACTGTGCTGTATATCGATGTGCGGGAACGGCTGGAACAATTTTAGATTGGCGATTTGAGATTTGAGAGGGATTAGTAATGGGTAAACACAGAACCCGGATTTATTAAAAAACTCCGGGTTCTCAAACAACTACTTATTAGCTGAAAATTTGAGAGATTTTACTTATTTATCACTGACATAAGCTGTCGCGCATTTAAATTGCATATTCGAGGCGGGCGGGACGCTAGGGCCCTACTCCCCACAAGACTTTGATTGTTTTTTGACAGACAATTTAAAGGCCGCAACAGCTTAATAGAACTCATGATTTTTTGGAACACGGAAGCTATAAAATTACTATTATATTAATCCAATTCAAATTTTTCCGGTATCAAGCATGACAGCAACTACCCCGCAGGCAACGTCAACAACGCCCGCTTTTTGCGAAGGCATTCAATATTTTTCTGAAACAGTCCCTGGTTTTGATACTTATGGGAAAACACCTGCGATCGCCCAGGGGAGCAAGTCGATCGCCGATTCTGCCGATCCCGTCGCCGTCTTTCAAACGATGCTGGGAGCAGACGCCCTGCGCTACCTGACGCTACAAGTCACCGCTAGCAAGGCATCGGGACATCCGGGGGGTTTTGCTAGCCAAGCTGAGGCCTATGCCGCTTTGGTGATGCTCGGACACAAAAACATTGTCACCGAAGTCGGCCATCACGCCCCCGGCTTTTACAGCGCCATGTTTCTCGATCGATCTTTGGAGGATATGGGAATTTTCAACGTGCAGCAAGTACGCGATAAATTCCGAGAAAAAGACGGTTTGTTAGGACATCTTTCCGGTTTCATTCCCGGCCTTTTAGCACCGGCCGGCCCCCTCGGACAAGGGCAGCATTTCGCAATGGCGGGAGCGCTTTTGCACCCCGACAAACTGTTTGCTTTCACAATGGGCGACGGCGGCATGGGCGAACCCTATCCGATGAGCAGTATGGCGCATTTCCACACTGCTTATCCGAGTGTTACTAACTTTTTGCCTGTGTTGGTTTGGAACGGATATTCTCAGGAACATCACAGCATGGTTTCGACTAAAACTAATGCTGAAATGATTGCTTATTGGCAAGGCAACGGTTTTGAAGAAGTTATCTTAGTTGATGCTAAGGAATTTGACGATAAAAATCAACCGGAAGATTATGTGGACAGCACTGCTTTTTCGCTCGAACAGCGCATGGCATTTACCAAAGCTGTTTTACAAGGAGTAGACAAAGCGGCAAAATCTGCTCTAGGCGGCAAATTAACTGCGTTTATTATCAAACAGTTGAAAGGTGCCGGCGTCCACGCGCGCGGAGCAAAATCTCACAACCTTTATCCGAAAGATACGCTGGATGCTCCGCACATTGTCAGTGCTTTAAAAGAGCGCGCTTTAACTGCTGCTGCTTGGCAATTGGTGCGGACAAATTGCGAGCGTGCGGGCGGCGGGCCGGCGGCGAAAACAGTTGTGACTGAGTTTACATTGCCGCTGGCAGATTTAGGCGAATTGCCTTTAGAAGAATTTGCCGTTGGGGGAGAACCGAAGATTTCGACAACAGCAATGGGACGTTTGGTAGGGAAAGTCGGCGAGTGCGATCGGACTTTTCTTGTGACTAATGCTGACGGCAACGAAGCATCGGCAATTGCCAATATCAACCAAGCTCTAAAGATTATTCACCCAACGACAGATGACCTGTACAATCAATCGCCCAACGGTCAAGTTTACGAACCTTTGAGCGAAGATGCTTGCGCTGGTTTAGCGGTAGGTTTATCGCTATTTGGAGCGCGGAGTTTGTGGTGTTCCTACGAATCTTTTGCCATCAACGGTTTACCAATTTGGCAAACTGTAACCCAAGCAATGGCAGAATTGCGCCGTCCAACTCCGGCAACTGTCACTTTATTTACAGCGGGTGCATTGGAACAAGGCCGCAATGGTTGGACGCACCAGCGGCCGGAAATTGAGGCTTATTTTGCGGCGATGATGCGGAACGGCAATGTGTTTCCTTTGTTTCCACCGGATGCTAACAGCATTCAAGCTTGTTATGAGTGGGCTTTGACTGCTAAAAATAAGGGAGTTGTGATTACTGCAAGCAAGTCGCCGCTGCCAATTCGCACTACTCTTGAACAGACTCGCCAAGGTTTGCAAGACGGTGGAATAGTGCTGCACGAAATAGCAGGAGATAAGACAGTTGTGTTTGCAGTTGTCGGCGACATGACGTTAATGCCAGTGTTTGAAGCTGCGGCATTTTTGGAAACAGAAGGGATTGGAGTGCGAATTGTTTCTGTTGTGAATCCCCGGCGTTTGTATCGTGCTAGCGATGTTGCTTGGGATACTTGTTCGGAATCTGACGGCGGCTTTTTGAGCGATGAGAAATTTGCCGAATTGTTTGGCGGAGATGCCTTGATTGGCGTGACAGGCGGTGCTTCTGGGATGTTGGAACCTGTGATGCTCCGCAGCAATTGCCAGCGGGATACTTTCGCTTGGAAGCGGGGGGAAACTACTGCTAGTGCTGGTCAGTTGATGGCGTTTAATGGGTTGACTGCTGAGGCGTTGACTAAAAGGGCGATCGAGCTAGTTCATTAAGTTAGAATGTGAGTGAATGCCCCTGCCTGGTTTGTACTGGGTAGGGGCTAGTAATATTTAAAATAGGATGGTGATACCTATGACAGCAAAAATTTTAGAAGAAATAGGTACGCTTGCAGAACAGCGATTGATTCTCCCTGGTTACTATAGTTGGGAGCAATTTGAGGAGCTCGAATCTTTGATGGCCGACTCTCCGGGTTTGCGGATAACTTATCTTGATGGGTGGATCGAGTTTATGACAGTGGGCGAAGAACATGAAAGCTTTAAAAAAGCGATCGCTATATTACTGGAAGCATACTTTTTTGAACTCGGAATTGAATTCTTTCCTGTAGGGAGTGCAACTCGCAGAGACCGGGCAAGAGATGTATCATTTGAACCAGACGAGTCTTATTATATAGGTTCAAGAAAAGAGCATCCCGATTTAGCCGTGGAAGTAACGATTACTAGCGGTAGCACAAATAAATTAGCTAAATATCTGCGACTTCGCATTGCTGAAGTTTGGTTTTGGGAAAATAATCTGCTTGCTGTCTATCGGCTGCGCGAGGATGATTACGAGCAAGTTTCAAGAAGTGAGTTTTTGCCGGAGTTGGATTTAGCATTGTTGGTACGCTGCGTTTTAATGCCTTCAATAATTGAGGCAAGGACAGAGTTTCTTAATGGAATTCGGCAAGTGGGTTGAATGCTGAGGAGTTGGTAAAAAGTGCGATCGACCTGATTGGTTAAGTTATAATGCGAGAATCTCCCAGTTTTTAGCCGGGAGAATTTCTACTTTTTCCTAACTTCCAACTATACAATCATGACAGCAAAAGTTTTAGAAGAAATAGTTACGCTTGCGGAACAGCGATTGGTTCTCCCTGGTTATTATACTTGGGAGCAATTTGAGGCGCTCGAATCTTTAATGGCAGATTCTTCTGGTTTGCGGATAACTTATCTTGATGGGTGGATCGAGTTTATGACACTGGGTGAAGCACATGAGACAATCAGTTGTCTTCTTAATTTTTTGCTACAACTCTACTTTTGTGAAAGGGGAATTGAATATATTCCTGTAGGAAGCGCAACTCGCAGAGACCGGGCAAGAGATGTATCCTTTGAACCAGACGAGTCTTATTATATAGGTTCAAGAAAAGAGCATCCCGATTTAGCCGTGGAAGTAACGATTACTAGCGGTAGCACAAATAAACTCGCTAAGTATCTGCGACTTCGCATTCCGGAAGTCTGGTTTTGGGAAAATAATCAGTTGGCTGTGTATGGGTTGCGGGATGATAATTATGAGCAAGTTTCAAGAAGTGAGTTGCTGCCGGAATTGGATTTAGAATTGCTGGTACGCTGCGTTTTAATGCCTTCAAGGATTGAGGCTAGGACAGAGTTTCTTAATGGAATTCGGCAAGTGGGTTGAATGCTGAGGAGTTGGTAAAAAGTGCGATCGTCTACGAGAGCTTCCCTAACGACTTGATTGGTTAAGCTAAAATGTGACAGTCAACCATTGGCTCTCACAAAAAACCTTTGCGCGATCGGCTCCAAGGATTTGTTAGACTGGTATGTGTAAAGTTACTAAGCTCAGAAATATGAAAATTTATAACTTTGATATTAAATCTTTTAGAATCGGAATTATTCCTATCTCTCTTCTCTTAATCTGCGTGAATCTGCGTCAATCCATTGTCATCTGCGGTTAAAAATTTCTCTTTTTTTCACCGCAGATGAGGGCAGATAAACACAGATTAAACTTTTGCGCGTTTAAATTGCATATTCGGGACGGGTTCGCGTGCCCATCCCACAATAATTTGAGTGATTTTTGACACACAATTTAAATGGAGAACAGCTTAACGCAGATGAATTAGATAAATTATAGTGGCACCGTCTGTGATTGTTGACTATTGACTCGATTTTACGCCCGACGCTGAAGCGCGGATTTGATTTGTTAGCTGGGAATGTAGCGAGAGTGCTAGAGATTGTGCTGCGACGGGACATTAATATTGTGTGAAATATGTGTCTTAATTTTATTGAGTTTTTTCCCCGCAAGCCATCAACCAAAAACTCATCATAGATCGATCGCCCGCAGCTACAAACTCATCCCGCGAAACCAGATAGCTTTCTATTTCCGACTCTGAAATCAACCCTTGTTTGACCATTTGCAAAATGGGCCCGGAGTCAAGTAAAGGTTGGAACGCTTCAATTCCTATTATATCGCTGTGGCTGACAACGGCTTCTAAATCAACGCTAACAAACCCAGCTTCTTGGAGAATGCGGCACAGATTTCGCCCGACGCATAAATTGCCGCCCCGCGATGCGATTACCTGCTTGAATTTCTCCCTGACAATCTCGACTGACAACGGTGGATTTGTCAGCCAAAACAGATCCGCGTCGCTATCAATAATCACCAGTTTTCCCCCAGGCTTCAAGATGCGGAATATTTCTTTAGCTGCTGCGACGGGCTCTGGGAGGTGAACGAACAGCAAACGGGCGATCGCAAAATCGAAAGTGTTAGCCGCCAAACCAGTATCCGCAACCGATGCTTGGATGCGATTTACTCGATCGCCCCCTTTATCCTGCAAATATGCTACTGCTTTTTCGTGCAGTACCGGGTCAATTTCTACCGCTGTTACCGAACTGTTTGGCAGCAATTCTAACAGTTTTTCGGTGAAAAATCCAGGCCCGCTACCTGCTTCTAAAACATTCATCCCGTCGGCTAAACCGAACCACTTTAAATTGCGCGCTTCCTTTTCCCAACTGAGGAGAACTTGAGCTTTTAACCGTTGAATTTCTGCGTCAATTTCCAGATTGTACGTGTTTGCTTGATACGAACCTTCTGCTGGCATGAAATTATCCTTATTCTTACTAGGATACCAGGATTATAATAGAAATATAATCAAATCTCCGATCGAGTTATCTGTGCGTAAGATCGTTTCCGGTGGCATGGGAATGATTTAACCACAGAGGACGCTCCAGAACGCAGAGTTCGAGAAGAGAGAGATGAATACAGGACGAGGAAGTGCGGATTTTGCAACACAATCATCAGAATTGCGCTAAAGCGCAATTCTCGTTGCCGACATCCACAACTACATTTGGCGGACAGATGCAGGACGGAAACCCGGTAATTCCTCTATTGTAAGAAGATGACGGATTACCTAAACTCAAGATGCTGATTTTCCCGCATCCCTTACTATTTTTATTTTATGCACTATGCCCAAAACTCTAGCTCAATCTGAAAAACGAACCTTTTTAGTTGTGGATGACCATGCGATGGTGTTAGGTGGCACGCTTAACATTCTGAAGCAAGAATATCCAGAGGCAGAGATTCTGACGGCTTCGACGGCTCAGGCTGCCCTTGAGCAAATAGCGCAGAGAACCCCGGATTTGGTGATTGTGGATCTGGTGATGCCAGAGACGATCGGCGAAACGGCGCAAGCGAATTCAGGGCTTCAACTTCTCAAAACGTTGATGGATAAGTATCCGAGTCTGAATATTGTGGTGCAGAGTGCCCATGTTCGGACTTTAGTTTGGCTGAAACCGTCGATCGACAATCACATGGGCGGCTTCACAGTTGTCGATAAGAGCCACCCGATCAAAGACTTGCTAGCAATGGTTGATTGGGCGCTGCACGAGCGGATTTCTACACCCAGAGAGATCCGCAATGGGCTCCAACTCAAACCCGCCTGGATGCAGGTGTTGCAATTTGCTTTTCACGAGAGCTTGCAGGATACTGCGATCGCCAAACGGATGAATGTTTCTGAACGCACTGTGCAGTGTTACTGGAGTAAGATTCGAGATGTGCTAGATGTGCATACCGAAAATGACAAAAATCTGCGGATTCAAACGGAAGTGCGAGCTAGGGAACAAGGATTGATTGATTAGGCCTCGACCGAATACCAAGTCCAGAACAGGCAAGATGCCTGTTCCACAAGAATTATTGGAGATGTCTATTATTGAAGCCCGATCGAGAACAAGCAGTGAAAGCAGATATCTCGACTTGGCGGCGCGGCTCGCTTCCAGGGTTGATGGTGATTGTCGCTGTGATGATGGCTAGATTGAGCGGTGCGCTTCAGTTTTGGGAGTTGGTTGCGTTCGATCGATTTCTGCGGCTGCGTCCTCCTGAGCCAATGGATGAACGGATTGTAATTGTCGGCATCACTGAGGAGGATATTCAACGCGCTAGAACTTATCCGATTCCTGATCGCGACATTGCCGATTTACTCAAACGCTTGCAGGTCTATCAACCGATCGCGATCGGGCTGGATATTGTCCGCGATATTCCGGTTGAACCGGGTAATGCTGAACTGACATCGGTGTTTCGCAGCAGCAAGAATACGATCGGAGTGGAGATTGCACTGCCCGATCGCAGTGGCTTTACCGTCGCACCTCCGCCCGCGCTACCACCCGAACAGGTTGGCTTTGCAGATTTCGTACTCGATGCGGATGGCTACCAGCGTCGCAGTTTATTGGGCACTAACAACGATCGACAGGAATACCGTTTTTCCTTCGCAATCCGGCTGGCACAACTCTATTTAGCAACCCGAGGAATTAAGTTAGGTAATGGAATTCGCGATCGGGAGGCGAAGCGCTTTGGCAGCATTGAATTGACCAGAGTGCAGTCAAACTCTGGCGGATATGTGGGGGCGGATGCAGGCGGGAACCAAATTTTGCTGAATGTTCGCAGCGGGACAATGCCGTTTCGCCTGCTTTCTCTCTCGCAAATCAAATCGGGACAGGTCAACCCGGATTGGATTCGAGGCAAAATTGTGCTGATTGGGATGATGTCTTTTAGCGCGAAGGATTTGGCAAGTTCAGGTGCGATCGCAGGTATCAATCCCGGACGGATTTACGGAGTCGAAATGCAGGCCCACGAAACCAGCCAGATGATTAGCGCGGTGCTCGATCGGCGACCGTTGCTTCAGGTTTGGGGGGAGGGCTGGGAAACGCTCTGGATTGCGGTCTGGGGACTCTTGGGGATGAGTTTGGGACAATTTCTGCGATCGCCCTGGAAAATTGTGATCGGGCTCTTAATCGCTAGTATTACCCCGATCGCGCTCTGTTACTGGTTCATTCTTTTGGGATGGTGGGTGCCAATCGTACCTGTATTGCTCGTACTCGTGTTGAATGGGGTTGGGTTGACGGCAGCGTTATTTTATCGCCACGAACAGGAACTCCGACTGCGCTTGGAGGAACGTCAATTTGCGATCGAACAAACTTTTAATGCGATTCATAGCGGGCCTTTACAAACATTAGTGGTGATTTTGAGAACAGTTGGGGAGCAAGATCCGCCGCCGCCGTTTCTACCGGAGTTGCAACGCTTGAATCAAGAATTGCGGGCAGTTTACGGCTCAGTGCAGCGAGAAGCGATCGCCGATGAACCGCATTTGCGAATGGGAAGTGCGATCGAATTAGCCCTGCAGGCTCCACTGCATGAATTGCTCTACAAAGTCTATTGCAACACGTTAGAACAAGAACTGCCTTACCTCAAAACGCTCAAATTCAAAATTGTGCAGTTCGATCCTTTGAACACCTCGCATCTGCGGTTGGAACACAAGCGAGCACTCTGCCGCTTTCTGGAAGAAGCGCTCTGCAATGTGGGGAAACACGCGATCGAAGCCACTCGCTTGACCGTAATTTGCACTCAGGAGGGCGATCGGCAGGTGATTCGGGTGGCGGATAATGGTAGGGGAAAACCGTCTCAGTCAGAAACGCTTAGCTTGGCCCAAATGGATCGAGACAGGGAGATAACCGAAGATCCAAACCCTAAACTTCAACCTTCAGGATTAGGAACCCAGCTTGCAAAGAACTTAGCCAAACAGTTAGGCGGAGCATTTCGGCGCTACCCGAATCAACCGAAGGGGATGGTGTGCGAGTTAACCTGGTCAGCAAAACGGCGGTGGTTCTGGTAATTGGTTGGGTTCACCCTTGTCAAATCGTTTATGAACGGGCAAGATGCCAGTTCCACAAGAAATTCACTCTTTGTGGAACGGGCATCTTGCCCGTTCTTGAGAATGGTTCAAGAGCTCAGATATAACGATCGACAACACGGCAACTCTGGATACGGCAATGCCCAAAGCGTGTCAACTTAAGCTGTCAGTCCACCCAGTCCTCCCGCCCACCCGGCAGTCCGCCAGGGAATGAATTCCCTGTCTCATAGCGAAAGTCCTCTCAAAGAGGACTGAAGAACTCATTAGTCGTCTTCAGACGACTTTCGCTTTGAGGCAGGGGTTTAAACCCCTGCCGGACTGCCGGACTGAGGGTTTGCCCTTAAGCTGACACCAATAAGTAGGTAAACAAAATTAATTGCCGACTGAGTTGACTTGAAACCCTTGATACGTCTAAAGAGTAACAAAGTTGGATGTGTAATTAATTTTGTGTAGGTACTTATCTTTGCACCTTCCCGCAAGGACGCTTGCAGGTAGTCCTCTATTGTGTTTGTGTATTGATGATTACTGTAGAAATAGTTACAGAGGGGATTGCGATGATGACTCACGAGTTGAAGCGTCGAACCGTTTACTCTGCGGGCCTTGCGAGTTTAATGCTGAGTGTTTCGTTCTGGATCGCTCCTGTAGCGCTGGCACAATACACTCCTCCTGAAAACCCTTCTAAACCGAAAGAAACGGGGACGAATACCACTCGCGGGGGCAGTTGCGAAGCTAATTCATCGGCGAGATTGACTGCCTTAGTGCCGTTTAGCCATGTGGGACAGACGATTTCTGGGCATCCGACTTTTACCTGGTTTGTACCCGATCGCACTTCTCGTCCGTTGCAATTGAGGCTGTTTGCTCGATCGGGACAACTGCTTTACAGAACCGAGATGCAGAGTCAGCCAGGAATAATGTCCGTTGCTTTGCCCTCAAATCTGCCCCAACTGTCGATCGGGCAATCCTATCAGTGGCAAGTGGTGTTGGTGTGCGATCCGAATGTTCCTTCGAGAAATGTGGTGGCGGCGGCAGAAATCCAAGTCGTTGCGCCTGCTGCATCGTTGCAGACTCAACTTGCAGCGGCGCAAACTCCCCAACAGCGGATCGACCTGTATGCGGAGTCTGGGCTGTGGTATGACGCGATCGCGGAAGCGCGGAAAGCCTCTGAGACTTCTCAAAACCAAGCGGCTGTGCTGGAATTGCTAGATTCTCTTGCTAGTTCGGAAGCCGAACCTTTGAAAGATTGGAGCGATCGATTGCGACAAATTAGGGCGATCGAACAACAGCGACAATGACGGCGCTAACCCTCGCAATCCACAGACTAAATCCTATGAAATCTTTCTCGCTAAAACTGCTTAAATCCAGCGATCTTAAAGTGCGATCGGGCTTCCTTTTTCCCCTCGCCTTTTGCTTTTTGTTGGTTGCCTTTTACATTCCTCAGCAATCTCAACTCCCGGTTGTTGCTGGGGCGATCGAGGTTAGTGAAGCAGAGGGCGATCGGCTTGTGGAGCAAGGAATTCAACAGCTTGAGACTAGCCAATTCCCAGCAGCGTTGAATTCGTTCCAGCAGGCACTGCAAATTTATCGCGCCATCAAAAACCGCTACGGGGAAAGTGCAGCACTGGGCAATTTGGGAGTCGCTTACCGCTTTCTGGGCAACAATGCCAAAGCCATCGAGTATATGGAGCAGAATTTAGCGATCTCCCGCGAACTTAAAGACCGTCTTGGGGAAGCGAATGCACTGGGCAATTTGGGACTCGCTTACCACTCTCTGAACAACTCGGCCAAAGCCATTGAGTATTCACAGCAGTGGTTAGCCATCGCCCGCGACCTTAAAGACCGCCAAAGGGAGGGTAATGCACTGCGTATTTTGGGAACCTCTTACCACTATCTGGGCGACTATGCCAAAGCCATTGAGTATTTGCAGCAGTGGTTAGCCATCGCCCGTGAAATTAAACACCGCTACGGGGAAGGTAGGGCACTGGGCAATTTGGGAGCAGCTTACCTCTCTCTGGGCAACTATGCCAAAGCCATTGAGTATTCACAGCAGACTTTAGCTATCGCCCGCTCCATTAAAGACCGCTACGGGGAAGGTTCAGCACTGGGCAATTTGGGAGTTGCTTACCGCTTTCTGGGCAACTATGCTAAAGCAATTGAGTATTCACAGCAGTGGTTAGCCATCGCCCGCGACCTTAAAGACCGCCTTGGAGAAGGTGCTGCACTGAGGAATTTGGGAATCGCTTACAGCTCTCTGGGCAACTATCCCCAAGCCATTGAGTATACACAGCAACATTTAGCTATCGCCCGCTCCATTAAAGACCGCCAAGGGGAAGGTGCTGCACTGGGCAATTTGGGAGCCGCTTACCTCTCTCTGGGCAACTATGTCACAGCCATCGAGTATATGGAGCAGAGTTTAGCCATCGCCCGCTCCATTAAAGACCGCCGAGGGGAAGGTGCAGCAATGGGCAATTTGGGAATCGCTTACCGCTCTCTGGGCAACTATGCCCAAGCCCTCAAGTATGCACAGCAGTGCTTAGCCATCGCCCGCGAAACTAAAGACCGCCTTGGAGAGGGTAGGGCACTGGGCAATTTAGGATTTGCTTACCGCTCTCTAGGCAACTATCCCCAAGCCATTGAGTATACACGGCAGCGCTTAGCCATCGCCCGCGACCTTAAAGACCGCCTTGGAGAAGGTACGGCGCTCGACAACCTTGGAGCGACGTTCTTAAAAGCTGGCAACCCAACAGAAGCTGAAAAAATGCTCGTCAATGCCATTCAAGTTTGGGAATCGATGCGTCAAATGCTAGGCTCCAACGATGCGAATAAAGTCTCCATCTTTGAAGGACAAGCTAGCACTTATAGGATGTTAGAAAAAGTTCGGGTGGCTCAGAATAACCCGATCGCCGCTTTAGAAATTGCCGAACGGGGACGTGCCCGTGCCTTTGTCGATCTACTGACACAACGCTTATCAACTGGTGATGCCAATTCGGTCATCGCCACTGCTCCCAACCAGGATCAAATCCGCCAAATCGCGAAAGCACAGAACGCCACTTTGGTGCAGTATTCCATCATCTACGACACCTTCCAGATTGAGGGCAAACAACTAGGGCGTGAATCCGCGATTTACATTTGGGTGATTCAACCGACGGGCGAAATCACGTTCCGCGAAGTTGACCTCCAACCCCTGTGGCAAAAACACAACGCCTCTCTAGCCAGCTTAATTATTGGCAATCAAGAATTTCTCGCTGTCCGCAGTCGCAGCAGTTTTGGTTCTGCCCAACCCCAACCCAACTTACCGACGCTGCATCAACTGCTAATCGAGCCCATTGCCAGCCTCCTCCCAAAAGATCCCAATGCCCACGTCATCTTCATTCCCCAAGGTTCCCTGTTCCAGGTGCCTTTTCCCGCCCTGCAAGATGCCAACGGTACTTACTTAATCGAAAAACACACCATTCTCACCGCCCCCTCGATTCAAGTATTGGATTTAACCCGACAACAACGACAGAAGTTAGGCAATCAGCCAGCCAACGGTCGCGGAAATGCTCTGGTGCTCGGTAATCCCACGATGCCACAGGTATCTTTGTCTCCCGGAGAGCCCAAACAGCAATTGTCTCCTCTACCTGGAGCCGAAGCTGAAGCGATCGCGATCGCGCCTCTGCTCAATACTCAAGCCATCACAGGCGCACAAGGGACAAAAGCTGCGATCGTCCAAAAAATGCCCCAAGCATCGATTATTCACTTAGCAACGCATGGATTGCTCGATGATGTAAATGGATTGGGAAGTGCGATCGCTATGGCTCCTTCTGGTAGCGATGACGGCTTATTGACCGCAGAAGAGATTTTCGACAT